>JAXDKF010000151.1:0-15413 GCA_034667265.1 Fimbriimonadaceae bacterium | reverse complement strand
CGAGAGGATGAACCTCCTCGCGGACTCCAAGCGCGTGTGGCAGCTCTACCTCGAGATCGCACCTAACGACAAAACCGCCAAGAACAACTTGGGGAAAATCGAGAAAAAGATAAAGGGCGAGATTCCTTTGAGCGGCGCGAGCGGCAAGCCATAATTCTTGCTGACTGAGCCGCAGGGACCTTCCGCGCGAGCCCAAGCCCTGTTACCCTAATTGGCAAGAGATCTCTTATGGAACGACTATCCCTGATCGAAATCGAAACTTCAACTCTCAAGACCAGCCTGAAGGGCTATGACCGCGACCAGGTGAACGATCTGCTCGGCAAGGCACGCGCGGAGATCGCCGGCCTTCTTTCGGAGCTGAAGAGCTCGAGAGAGGAAATCGAACGGCAGAAGCAGATCATCGAGGCGCTGACTGCCCAAGAGAACATGGTAAAGGAAGCTTTGATCGTCGCGCAGAGGACATCGGACGAAATTCGGGGCAATGCCCACCGCGAGGCGGATGCGGTCATCGCCCAAGCCCATCGAAACGCGGAAGAAGCGCAGAGGCAGACACAGTCCAAGATCAACGATTTGCGATGGGAGCACGAGCGAGCGCGAATGGACCGCCAGCGCTTCGTCACCGATTTCCGCAACATGCTCGAGGGCTACCTCCGCGGCCTTGCGGAAGAGAGCGTCCCGGCGCCAACCGAGCCGAGCGAGAATATTCGCGCGGCGATCGACGCCCAGGTCTGAAGAGCTTTAGGCAATGCACGCGGAAGTGGCGGTCAAGGTCACTCCCAGGTCCAGCAAGAACCGTCTGCTGTTGGAAGCAGACGGTTCTTTGCGCATATGGGTGACCGCCGCCCCTACCGACGGCCAAGCGAATGCCGCGGTCTGCGAGTTGGTGGCGAAGGCCCTGGGCATTGCAAAAGGTCGCGTGGCGGTTCTAGGTGGTGAGACTTCTCGGATGAAGGTGCTGGCGGTCGAAGGTTTGGACGCGGAGCAGTGCCGGGACAGGCTGCATGCAGAATAGGATCGTGGCTACCGACCTGGTTCAGTACTACAGAGATCGCGCGCCGGAATACGAAGCAATCTACTTTCGGCCGGACGCGGAGAGGCTCTTCCAATTGGAAGAGCTTGCGCGTGCGCTTCGGTTATGGCTTGCCGGACGTGACGTGTTGGAGATAGCGGCCGGGACGGGCTGGTGGACGGTGCATGCGGCCGCGGTCGCTCGTTCCCTGACAGCTACCGACATAAACGAGGAGACCCTTGCTATTGCTCGTCTGAAGCCGTTGGAGAAGGTGCGCTTCCTGGTGGCGGACGCGAATAAGTTGGATGAGATTCCGGGCCGGTTCGACGGGTTCCTCGCGTGCTTCTGGCTCTCTCACGTCTCGCGATCCGAGTTGCCCTCGTTCTTGCATCGTTTGCATGGGCGGTTAGAGCCTGGTTCCAGGGTGTTCATGGCCGACAACGCATTCGTGCCCGACTTTGGCGGCCGGTTTGTAGAGGAGCCCGGATCTGCCGACACGTATCGAGTGCGCACCGACGCAGACGGGGTGGAGCATCAGGTGCTCAAGAACTACTACTCGGAGGATGAATTCAGGAACCTGTTGCAACGCACGGAGAACCTGGAAATCCACATTGGGCCGTGCTATTGGTGGGTGATGTACGAGACGCCGTCGAGCCAAAGCGGCGTAGACTAACCGTCCGGGCTTGTATCCATGAACGACGCGAACCGAACGCAGGCGATGACTTCCGATCCCAACCGCACGCAGATGGGTGTGCCGCCAGTGGCCGACCCCAACAAGACGGTGATGGGAACGGGGCCGTCGCTGAACGCCACAGCAACGATCAAGCCCACACAGTGTCCGATCTGCAAGACCTTCAACCCGCCGGGCGTGATGTTCTGCATCGAGTGCGGGCTCATTTTTGATAAGGCGCTGCCGGCCGACGCCTTTGGAGCACCCGCTGTGCAGTTACCGGTCTTGGTGGATGGATCGGGCCGCGAGCACCCCGTTCGACCGGGCACGACAACGATCGGCCGCGAGGGCGACATTCAGATCGTGGAGGGCAAGGTCAGCCGGCGCCACGCCCAGCTCACGTCCGCCAATGATCAGATCGTCGTTGAGGATCTAGGCAGCACGAACGGCACGAAGGTGAACGGTCAGCCCGTGGGGCCTGGCGAAAAGCGGGTGGTGGGTCCCGGAGACACAGTGTCGCTCGGCGGAGTCGAGCTGAAGCTGTCCATGCCCGGCGGAGGAGGCAACACCACGCAGGTGTTCACCTCGAACAAGACCGCAGCCATGAGCGCCACGCCGGCCGTCGAAGTGGCTCCGGCGATGCTTATTGGTGAGGGCAAGGAGTTCCCGTTGCGAGCGGGTGTGAACTCGTTTGGCCGCAAAGCGGACAACGATGTCTCCATTCCCGACGCGTACGTCTCTGGGCGGCACGGGCAGATCGAGGTGACGGACCATGGCGTGTTCTTCACCGACCTTGGGAGCACGAATGGCACGATGCTCAACGATGCGAAGCTCGCGCCGAACATGCGCACGCTGGTGACGCCAGAAGACGTTATCCGGCTCGGCACCATGGAGTTTCAGGTTAGGGTTAATCCGTGATGGAAGAGATCACCGCCGAATATGCCGTCGACCAGATCGCGCCGACTGCGGACTTGCGGGTGCGGCCCAAGATCACGGTGGCCTGCAAGACGGACCTCGGACGCGTGCGGGAGAACAACGAGGACAAGTTCGAGTACTACCTGCCCGAAGACGACGGGACGCTGGCGTCAAAGGGCCTCGTCTTCTTGGTCTGCGATGGCATGGGCGGGCATGCGGCCGGCCAGATCGCGAGCGAGCTCACGGCCAAGACGTTCATCGACGTGTACCTCCACCACCCAGCCGAAGATCCCGCGGCGGCAATGCAGGCTGCCGTGACGGCAGCCAATCGCTTCGTCGTAGACGTTGGGCGCTCGGTCCCGGCCAGGCGAGGCATGGGCACCACACTGAGCGGGCTCATCCTGATCCAAGACAAGGCCTACACCTGCCAAGTGGGCGATTCCCGGGTCTATCGATTGAGAGGCGGCGAGATGGCAATGCTCACCAACGACCACACGTGGGTTGAGGAAGCCATTCGCGGCGGCATGATCACGCCGGAAGAAGCGGAGAGCCATCCCTACAAGCACGTCCTTACTCGCGCGATCGGCACCGAGGGTGATATCAAAGCGGATGTCGAAGCCGCAGATCTGCAGGAAGGCGACGTCTTCCTGCTCTGCTCGGACGGGTTGCTGAACCACGTGGACGACGAGACCATCGCCGACCACCTGCGCTCGTACACTCCCTCGGATGCTTGTTGGCGTTTAGTCGCGCGTGCGTTGGCGGGTGGAGGCAGCGACAACTGCACGGTCATGGTCGTGCGGGTCGATGCGTTGCAGCAGGTTTAAGGTACCGACACGACTTGGCCAGGTTTTGCGTTGTCGATTGCGGCTTCTAAATCTGGAATGAGGGCGGCCAGCCGGCGTGCGCGGAGATTCTGGCCGCGCACGATCACCACGATGATCTTGAATTGCTCCAGGTTTTGTTGATACGGGATGTTTTGGTCAACGGTGACAAAGGCGTCGAAATGAGGATTAGCGATCTTTAGAAGCTCGCCATTCGTGATGCCGAGCCAGCCCATTTCCTTGACCGTCTTCACTTCGTGAATCTTGAAATAGGCCGCTAATCTGGGATCCACGCATTCGTCGAGAAGGACCTTCACGCTGCTTCGTCTGGCTTGACGAGGTTGCTATACGACGATTCCAAAACTCTGATCACCATTTCGCGGGAGATCCAATCATAGCTTTGGAGAAACTCGTCGACGGTCGCGCCATCCTCGATAAAGTCCCACAGGACTCGAACCGGAACCCGCGTCCCGGGGAATACGGGGGTGCCGCTCATGATGTCCGGATTGATCGAAATGGCGGGCTCCATAACTCAATTATACGGTTAGGTTCATTCGTCCGTAGCTTCGGCGGCGGACAGCTTGCGAGCCTGCTCGTCCTGAACCAGCGCATCGATCATTTCCTGGATATCGCCATCCATGAACGTGATCATGTTGTGCATGTCCTTGCCGATCCGGTGGTCGGTAATACGGCTCTGGGGGAAGTTGTACGTCCGGATCTTCTCGCTACGGTCGCCCGAGCCGACCTGTCCCTTCCGGATTCCCGCGCGCTCAGACTCTTGACGATCCATCTCGGCCTGATAAAGTTTCGAGCGCAGAACAGCCAGCGCTTGCAACTTGTTCTGTTGCTGGCTACGTTGGTCCTGACACGTCACGACAATGCCGGATGGTTTGTGAATGACTCGGATGGCGGTTTCGTTTTTTTGCATGTGTTGGCCGCCCGCGCTCGAAGACCGGTAAGTGGAAATCTCCAGATCGTCATTCTTGATCTCGACGTCCACGTCTTCCGCTTCCGGCAAAACGGCAACAGTACATGTCGACGTGTGGATGCGCCCCTGACTTTCAGTCGCGGGGACGCGCTGAACTCGGTGGACGCCGCTCTCATGCTTCAATTGCGAGTAGGCGCCAACGTGGTCGATCTTTGCAACCGCCCGCTCGATTCCTCCGACGCCGCTCTCCTCGTGCTCGACGATCTCGGCCTTCCATTTCTTGCGTTCCGCGTATCGCAGATACATGCGGAACAGCTCGTTGGCAAAGATCGCGGCCTCGTCGCCCCCTGCCGCAGGGCGGACTTCGATGATCACCGCGCGATCGTCGTTCGGATCCTTGGGCACGAGCATCGTCTTGAGCTTGAGCTCGAGAGCGGCCTGCTTCTCACGCAACGGCTCAAGCTCGGCCTGGGCGAGATCGCGGTACTCCGCGTCTTGGAGCATTTGCTCCGTGTCTTTGAGCGCGTTGAGGGTCTTCTGATAATCGCGTATAACCGTGACGATCGGCTCGAGCTCCGCGCGACCTTTGCCAAGTCTGTGGAGCTCGGCAGGATTCGAAACGACCGCAGGGTCGTTGTAACTCGCCTCGATCGCTTCGAATTTCTTTTCTATCTCGAGGAGCTTGTTGAGCATTGGGTGTAAATCGTAAATCGCAATTTGTGAATCGACGGAATCGCTCTGCGCGATTTACTGTTTACCATTTACGATTTACGAGGATTGGGGCGGCTGAGCGGTCTTGAACCGCCGACCTCCTGAGCCACAGTCAGGCGCTCTAACCCCTGAGCTACAACCGCCAGGTGACCGCCTATTGTGCCGGATAGGGGGTCCCAGAGTCAAATGAGGGGGGACCAATGCGCAAGCATAATCAGCCATGGTGACCGCCTACATAGCGCTTGGCTCCAACGTGGGCGACAAGCTGGCGCATATGCAGGAAGCGGTCGACCGCCTTGGCCAGATCCTGAAGATCACGGCCGCGAGCCCAGTGTATGAGACCGCGCCTATGTACGTCGTGGATCAGCCCGCTTTCTACAATGCGGCGATCTCGGCCTGCACAGACTTGAACCCGATGCAGCTGCTAAAGCTGCTGAAAGACACGGAGGCGCTCGTTGGCCGCCAGGTCAGAAAGCGATATGGCCCACGCGAGGTCGATCTGGACTTGATCTCGTACGGATCGCTGCAATACACCTATGCACTGGGCGGTCAAGTTGTCCTCGAGCTGCCCCACCCGAGATCCGGCGAGCGCAGATTTGTGCTCCAACCGCTTGCCGACCTAGACCCAAAGACCGTCTTGCTCGGTTTGGGACAGATTAGGGCGCTTCTCGACGCGACAACGGATCAGGCAGAAGGAATAACGCGGAGAGACGATGCCATTCTTTCGATATAGCGCGACCGATCGATCGGGCACTGCAGTAGAGGGCACCGTAGAGGCGAAGACGGCAGACGACGCCATGCTGCAGCTCGTCAAGCAAGGCTTGGCCGTGAGTCAGCTCATGAAGACGCTCACCGCGCCCTCGGCCAACGTTGTGAAACCAGAGCCCAGACCTTCTCCGCCGCGAGCCACGCCCGTACAACGGACCACGCCACGCCCAGCGCCTGCTACCAAGCCTCAACCCGTGGCCACGCCGCCTGCGCAGACGATTAGGACCAAAGCAGCAAGCGACAAGGACCGGCTCTTCCTCTTCGGCCAGCTCGGCAAGCAGCTCAACGCAGGAATAGGGCCGGCGGAGGCTCTTACGGATTTGAAAACCCGCGCGCCCCGCCACATGAGCGCTTCGCTTGAAGACGCGGCGAAGACCGCATCGCACGGCAAACCAATCAGCGAAGCCCTGGAGCGCTATCCGGACCTCTATCCAGAGCATGTGGTTGGGACCATCCGCTCTGCGGAGCAAGGCGGCTTCCTCCCGGAGGCCTGCGAGCTGATCTCCGACCAAGCGATGAACGCCCATACGTTCAAGCGCTGGTTCTGGTGGGTTGGGCCGACGATCGTGAACACCATTGTTTCTTTCCCCCTCGTGTGGCTGGTGCTTGCCTCGCTCGTGAAAGCTTGGGACGTCGTGGAGGCGCAGGGCGAGGCTGCCAGCCTGGGTTCCACGATGGCTGCCATGGGGCAGTCGGCCCTTCAAAAACTGCTCTGGCCGATTGGGCCTCTAACGCTTCTTCTATGGGGACTCTCCATCTGGTTCTGGCGAGCCCTTGGATCGAAGAAGGCTAGGCGCATGCGGCACGAGCTGACGTTTCGATGGCCCGTGTTTGGTGAGAGGGCAAAGCATGAATGCCTATCCGTGTTCGCCTGGATCATGTCTCGGGTTTCAAAGGCAGGCGTGTCGCCCAACCAGGCGTGGCAGCTTGCCGCCTCGTCCGTGCCAAACCTGGCGGTCAGAGAGCGGCTCGAGCGGATGGGCAACGGGCTGAGCGGCTCCGAGAAGCTCTCCGACGCTCTGTTCAAGGAGAAGCTCTTCCCCGCGGAATACGCGCCCGTCATTGCCACGGCCGAGCACACCGGCAACATTCCCGAGGCATTCGATCAGCTTTCCCGGGTGAGCCAGGCTGAGTTCGACGCGGCCCAAGGCTATGCCCGCACCCGCTCGGGAAGGTGGGCCTTTGCCGTTGGATGCGGAGTGGGCGGGCTGCTGATCATCATCCTGATCTACGTTTTGTACTACGTGCTGGCGCCCGCAATCCTAAGGGGCCTCGACTAGCCGCCGATCAAACTGCAGCGGGCGGCTCGTCTGTATAGAGCCGGTCTTCGGCGTAGTATCGAAGTGAAGAATGCCCAGTTTTGAGTTCGAGGCCACACGGGAGAACGGGGAGCGCGTGAGCAGCGTGGTGTTCGGCCGCGACATGCAAGACGTCATGCAGGTGCTCGGTCAGCAGGGCCTCGTGGTCACCCGGATTCAGGACGCATACGCCCACAATGATCCCCTACGAAACGCTCAGCCGGCCTATGCTGCTGCAGGCGCCGCCCCCACGCCGCCGATGGAGACTCCTCGCGCAGCAGACCCGGCCGTAGCGCCGCAACCTTTGCAGCAACGCTCGCTGCCCGCGACCGGCAAGCGCAACGCCATCCTTACGAACCTCATTGGTCCCCTCGTTCTCAAACCGCCGCTTCGCGAGCTGTCGTTCTTCTTTCGTCAGCTTGGAACGATGGTCGAGGCGGGCGTTCCGCTCATGCAGTCCCTGGATACCTTGGGAAAGCAGTCTCGCGACGCGCGCCTGCGACACGTGGTCTTCGAGGTCAGGGACGCCGTCGACGCGGGGCTACCGATCAGCGCAATCCTGCAGCGCTATCCCGAGACATTCTCGCCTCTCGTGGTGAGCCTGATCAGGGCAGGCGAGGAGGGCGGCTTTCTTGGAGCGGCCTGTAAACAGGTGTCCGAATATCTGGACCACGAGATCGAGCTTCGAAACACCTACAAGAAGGAGATGTTCCTTCCCAAGATGTATGTGATCGCCTCTATGGGCATCATTGCCGGCACAAACCTTCTCATTTCCTCACTGGGGCTAAGAGGCGGTTTGAATGCTCCACTCAACGAGCGGGAGACCTGGTATGTGCTTGGTCCGGCGATTATCGCGGCCTTTCTGTTTTTCAAGATAGGGCTGTCCTTCTATTCGGTCCGAAAGGCGTGGGACGGCATTTTGCTCTACGTGCCGTACATCGGCAAGACGCTCCACCACTTCGCGATGGCCAAGTTCGGTCGCGCATTTGGAGCGCTCTACAAGGGTGGCGTTCCGGTCACGCGATCGATCCACCTGGCGGCCGATGCAACAGGCAACGAATACATCCGTTCTCGCATCTACCCGGTTGTAACCAAGCTGGAGAACGGAGAGGGAATAGCTCAAACGCTAACCGACACCGGCGTTTTCTCCCCGATCGTTCTCAACATGATGGCCACTGGCGAAACTACGGGCAGCTTGGATCAGATGTTGATGAAAGTTTCCGAGTTCTACGAGGATGAGGGCAAGGTTCGAGCGAAGCAGCTTGCGAACGTCGTAGGGGTGGCGGTAATGGTTGCCGTTGGGTTCTACATCGGCTATGTCGTGATTACCTTCTGGACGGGCTACTACGGGGCCGTGATGAACGACGCAGCAGGCTCAGGCGGCATGTAGCCGGTCGTGTGGCTTGAATATTGCAGTTTCGTTGAACGGTGCCCGATCTTTGAGCACGATGCAACAGGTCTAAACTGTCTAACGCCCTAGCCGATGCCCCGAAGCCACTACGAGATCCTAGGAATCAAGAAGACGGCGACGCAGGAAGAAATCCGAACTGCGTACCGCCAACTCGTCCTGAAGTTCCATCCCGACCGCTCTAAGGACCCTCGCTCCACTGAGATCTTCATCCAGGTCACCCAGGCTTATGATGTTCTGAGTGATGCGAACCGGCGACGGAGCTATGACGCCTTGCAGTCGATGGAGGCGGATCGGGCCCGAGAGGCAGCTCAGGGCCAACAAGTTCGCAGTGCTCAGTACGGTGGCGGAGTGTCCCCTGGATATCCGCCTCCCAAAGCCAAGGCCGACCCCAGGGCAACGATCACGGTGGACGTCACCCGCCTGACAATGCTCTTCAGCCGGTCGCAGTTCGTCGAGGCCGAGAGACTTGCCCGCAGAATCCTCTCCATTGATTCGCGGCAGCCGATTCCGTACGCCGTCTTGGGAGACATCGAGCGGGGTCGCGGCAACTTGAAAGAAGCGGCGAAGATGTACTCGCTGGCTGTGCAGATGGATCCCAAGAACACGCTGTACCAGAAGCGATATGAAGAAATTGCGCGGCGTGATTCAAGCAGCAGCGTGGTTTCGACCCAGGGCCAAGAGCTTTCCGGCGGCCAACTGTTCGCGCCGCTAGTAGGCGGGGCGATGGTCCTGATGGGTTGCATGTATTTGGCAGTCAGCCATGAGCTGCCTTTCCTCGGCGAGATGTCTCTTATCTCGACGTGGACCCTAGGCCTGGTTATGATCCTGTTCTTGAGCGGAGTCGCGGTGGGCTCTTCTTTGGCCACCGCGGGCCTGTTGGAGCGACTGCAAACCTTGACGGCAAGCGCTCTCGGGCGTCCCGCGCCCACGATGACCTTGGGGTTTGTCGCCGCGGTGAGCTTCTGGGCGGCGGTCCTGCTCTACGGTCTCATCGGCGTAAGCCAGCGCGCGTTTAACCTCTCCACCTCCCGCTTGGTTTTGAGCGTGGCTGCGGCTACCGCGGTCTTATCGGCGTCGGCTGCGGCAAACGGGATTGTCGACGGGTTCCAGGTCCTGCTCTGGGGCGGAAATCTGGTCTACCTCGGCTCTCTTTGCGGCTGGACGGTCGCCGACAGCTTCCGCCGCTAGAGGCCGCTCGGACCCGGGACGATTTACGATTTAAGATTTGCGACTTACCGTTTCGCGTCATAATCTCCCCCGGCATCATTTCCCAGTTTCCCCGGAGAGAGAACTAACCAGCATGAAAGTCAGCATCATCGGTGGCGGTGGCAGAGTCGGGTCCGACGCGGCCTACGCGCTTCAACTAGGCGGCATTGTGCGAGAGATCGCGCTCGTGGACATGAACAAGGACCTCGCAGACGGCGAGGCGCTGGATCTGCGGCATGGCGCTGCGTTTACAGCCAGCCAGACCTTTACGTCCAGCAATGAATACGGCATCGTCGAGGGCAGCGACTGCGTGGTCATCACGGCGGGTCTTCGCCGCAAGCCGGACGAGAGCCGCCTCGAGCTCATCACTCGGAACGTTGGGCTCTTTCGGCAGATATTAGAGTCGCTGAAAGGCGTGAAGCTGAACGAGGGCGCGACGATTTTGGTGGTCTCGAATCCCGTCGACATCCTGACCCAGCTTGCGGCTCAGAGCGGCATTCTTCCGGAGAGTCAGGTTTTGGGTCTGGGCACCGTCTTGGATACCTGCCGCTTCCGCTCGCTGCTTGCCGACCACTTCAACCTCGGCGCTCGTGACGTAAACGCTTTGATCCTCGGGGAGCATGGCGACTCTATGGTTCCGATCTTGTCTTCCGCGACGATCGGCGGCGTTTCTCTCGCGAGCGTTCCTGGCTACTCCGACGCTGAGGTCCAGGGAGTCTTTGAATTCACGCGGAAATCCGGGGCGGAAGTCATCCGCCTGAAGGGCGGCGCCGGCCGCGCGGTCGGCGTCTCGATCAAGGAAGTCGTCGAGAACATCGCTCTCAACACCGAGGCGGTGCTCCCGGTGAGCTCCGTGCAGCACGGCAAGCTCGGCATCTCGGACATCGCCCTCTCGCTGCCGACCAAGGTCGGTCGCAAGGGCGCGCATGAAGTTCTCGAGCCGGCGGTGAGCGCCCAAGAGAAAGAGGGCCTCCTGAAGTCGGCGAAGTCTCTGAAAGACGTCTTGTCTCAACTGAGTTAGCATCGAGCGGGAGCACCTGCCGAAGCAGAGATGAGCCGGGAGCTCACTGCCTGGTGAAGATGTCGGTACCACCTTTCAGCGTCGTGGCCTCACGAGGCTTGAGTTCGGTGAGGGTTGTCTTGTCTGAGTTCACAGTAAAGGAGAGCGGGAAAATCTCCGTGCCTCCAGCGCTAATTTCGCGTCCGCCCACTACGATAGACGTGGGCGTTATGGTTACGAGCCCTTCGTCGTAGGTCCACTTGCCCTTTATGGTCGCCTGTGCGAGGGTGTTGGATTCGGTGTAGGTTCCGTCGGGATTTAGATTCAGCTCAATCGTCACGTCCCTTAGCCGAGTCACGGCGGGAACGCTCCTCATTTCTTGCGGGCTGAACATAGTTTTTCCTGTGTAGTGGCCGGCCAGCTCGTTGTTGGAGGAACAGCCCGTGACGCAAAGAGCACCTATGCAGGCGGCCAGTAGCAGGGTTGGTATCGCCCGTTTCTTCACATATCAAATGTACACGAAGGTATTAGGGTTCGCTTCATTGCTCGGCCCGCTGCAAGATGACCGTTTGGCCGATGGTGGGTACTGAAAGCGATTTTGAGTCTGAAGAAAGCGCAAGCTGCTCGGGTCCGGCCATACCGGGCATATCAGGCATCTTAAGGTTGTGTCTGGCAGCTGCCTCGTCCATTTGCCGCTTAACCGCGGCCGCGTCAATGCCATTGATTGATCGTGGCAGCAAGGTAACCGTATGATTCCCGGCACTCCAAGTCCCTTCAATGGTTGTCTTTCGAATTCTCTCGATGTAAGAGTGGTCCTTCTTCAAGTCCAGATCGATGCTCATTAAGTTGATGCTTTTTGCTTCCTCTGCGTCGATCTCCGCGTTGCCAGTAGGAGGCATCTTGATCTGGCCCGAACCTGCCCACCGCCCTATGATCCTGTTCTCAGGATTCGAGCAGGCTGCATTACAAACGAGCAATAGAAGGACTAATCCATTCGCAAACTTGCTCATTGCTGCTGCCTATTGAACTTCATCATATTTAGGCAAGGGACTTACCATCTTATCAAATTCGCGCCCCAGACGAGGCCCGCACCGAAGCCGACGGTCATGACGACCATGCCTGGCTTGAGCCGCCCCTGCTGCACGGCTTCGTATAGCCCAAGCGGGATGGAGCCGCCGGACGTGTTGCCGTACTTCTCCACGTTGATGAAAACTTTCTCAGGCGGGAGGTGAAGACGTTTGGCGGCGGACTCGATGATCCGGAGGTTAGCCTGATGTGGAACGAACAAGTCCACGTCCTCGATGCTCATCCCGGCCTCCTGCAGAACGCGGCAACAGGCATCGCCCATCGCGGTGACCGCGAAGCGGTAAACCTCGGCTCCGGCCATGTAGATGGCGCGCCGCCGGCTCTCGGCTTCAGGCGACCCCGAAGGAAAACGAGATCCGCCAACTTCGATGTCGATGTGGCAAGCGCCCTCGCCGTTGGCCAAGAGGACGGTTCGAAGCACGCCGCGATCCGTTCCTTCCTCAGCCTTGAGCACGACGGCTCCCGCGCCGTCCCCAAAAAGCACGCAGGTGGCCCGGTCTGTCCAATCCACAAACTTTGTGAGCGTATCAGCCCCGATAACAAGGGCAGTGTTCGCTTGACCCGTTTCGATCATCGCGGCCGCGTTTGCCATGGAGTAGATGAAGCCAGCGCAGGCCGCCCCGATGTCGTACGCGCCAGCGCGGTTCGCTCCGATCGCACACTGGACGAGGCATGCGGTGGCGGGAAAGAGCATGTCGCCGGTCACGGTGCCGCAGACGACAAGGTCGATGTCTTCTGGCTTGGTGCCGGAGCTTTCGAGCGCCTCACGCGCCGCCTGGGTGGCCAACGTCGAAGTCGTCTCCTGCGGCGAAGAAATACGGCGCTCTTTGATTCCCGTGCGCTGCGTGATCCACGCGTCGTTGGTCTCGACCAACTTCTCTAAATCCGCGTTGCTTAGGATCCGATCGGGCACAGCGTGCCCGATTCCATGCACGACCGCCTTCCTAGCCACCGTTTTGATCCCCCACTTCCGTCTTCACCGTATCCCGGATTGTGCCCACAAGTTCGGTCTCCAAGGCTTTCTGGGCCATCAGCAGAGCATTCTTGATCGCCTTTGCATTGCTCCGCCCGTGGCTGATCACGCAAATTCCGTTTAGCCCAAGAAGAGGAGATCCTCCGACTTCGGAGTAGTCCATCTGCTTCTTAAGCGGCTCCATCACGTATTTAACCGGCCAGAAGAGGGGCTTCAATAGGCCGTGAGTGGGCACGCGATCCTTGATCGACTTCGCGAACAGCTCCGCGATGCCTTCGCTGGTCTTAAGCACGATGTTTCCTACGAACGCATCGCACACCACAACGTCGGTTGGCTGCGCGTACATATCCTTTCCCTCGATATTTCCCGCGAACCATGAATGTTTTGCGAGCAGGTTGTAGCACTCCTTGGCGAAGGCATTTCCTTTTCCCGGCTCCTCGCCGATGTTGAGCAGGTGTACCTTGGGATCGGGCCGCCCCATCACGCGCTGCGCATAAGCTCGGCCCATTAACCCGAACTCGACTAGGTGTTGAGGATCGACGTCGGGGCTGGCGCCGGCATCCAGGAGCAGGAAGCCGCCGTGTTGGTTCGGAAGGATCGTAGCGATGGCAGGCCGATGGATGCCTTCGGTCTGGCGCCAACTAAGGAGACAGGCCGCGGTTGCTGCGCCCGTATTTCCCGCGGAAACCATGGCTTGCGCGGCGCCTTCCTTCACGAGTCGCACCGCTACCGCCAGCGACGAATCTTTCTTCTTGCGTATCGCCTCTGTGGGCTTCTCATCCATGTCCACCACTTCGGTGGCGCCGACTACCTCGATGTTAGAGGGAACTGGCTTGGGCAGCAGCCCGCAAAGGGTCTCCTTCTTGCCCACGATAATGATCTTGCCGTGTATTTGCGGGGCGGCGAGGATCGCGCCAAGTACGATTTCGCGCGGGGCGTGATCCCCGCCCATGCCGTCCAAGGCGATGTTCAACTAGCAGAGCCCTCGTCGTGAAGCAGATCGGAGAGCTTGCCGAATTCCGGTCTGCCGTGCTGTTCTTCGGCGTCACGTAAAGCGCGCGCCACCGCTATCGGGCAGGGTCCGTCCCAACCGTATTCGCACAGAGACTGCATCGGCAAAGCCACCAATAAATGCTGACGAAGCAGGGCTTCTACGAGCAGCGAGTTGCCGTCGAACATCTCCACGGGTTCTTCGGCCACGACTCTCGCATAGTCTTGGCCGCTCAGGGAGCTCGGGCTGCCCTCAACCGAAAACTGCTCCTCCAGATCGAATTCGAGATCCTTCTCGAGGGGAGCGCCACATCGAGCGCACTCGAACACGGCGCGGCCCGTGAACTTGCCCGTAATGAGAAGGAGATTGCCAGTACTGACCGCCTCGAGATAGCCTTCGAGAGGCTTCAAGAGGTCGAGGTCTTCCTCCTCCGCCAGCTCTGTTGAGATGTCAACGGCAAGCTCGCGTCCGGGATGCTGGAGGACGTCGTTGAGATCGAGAAGGTCGTCACGCCTCATGACGCGGCGGGAGTGTACCCACGGGGGAGGCGAAGGGCGTTACGCGATGGGCGTCGGGGCTCTGGGCGTTTTGGGCCATGTGCCTAGCCGCCTCCCGCCCAGCGCCGACCGCCTGAAGCCGCTGCCAAACCGCCGTTACGCTGCCCACTTCTCCGGCGTCAACAGTAGGGGCAACTATTTGGCGGTCTGAACGCGTCAACTGGTAGGGCTTGGGTAAACAGATATACTTGAGCATACGTAGCGGTGCATGCCTAGCATCGATTAAAGGCGGTTTTCACATCTTGAGAAGCAGGGCTCTTGTTCTTGTTACAGCCTCTTTGGCTGCGATCTTGATCGGCTGTGGCGGTGGCGGCGGCGGTGGTGGTACCAAGGATCCAACCACCGGAACGACCGGCGTACCCGGCGCCGGTCCCGGCGACTCCATTGCCATGGTGAACTTGCCGGCACCTTCCAGCCCGGCCGGCCGGGTCAACGTCGCGTACCTTCCGTTGCAAGGTCGAGCGCTGGAGAACTTCACCGTTCTGATAAGGAACATCCAGCTCGGCTTTAACTCGGAAACCTTCGTCGAACCTTTGGCAACTCCGATCAGCTTCGTGCTGAACGGAAACGAGGTTCAGCAAAGGTCGGCTTCAGTGCATGTCGACAACCGCCTAAGCCAGTTCTTCAACATCTTTTATCTGAACATCGACACGCTGGTTGACGATCCTTCGCCTGGAGGACCCCCGGACGACGATAAGTTTAGCGTTGGCACGCCGAATAGCCCATTTGTTCAGGAATTGCCTTTCGACGCGACCATCCGGGTCTTCCCGAGCCGCGAGACCACGGTTCCCATATTCCTGAACGACTCGATGATCGACGTCAGCCGTGACGCCGATGGCAATCCGCAGGGCGCGACCTTCCTCAGCGACATCTTCCGCGCCAAAAATGAGCCCATCCAGGGATTCATCAGCGACTTCCTAGGGTTCGACACCTCCCTCATGGGAGCGAAGCGTCCGGTCATGTCGAATAGCCAATTCGCCGACCGCGTCTACTTCAGCGGAGATCGTTTCGGCCTGAGCGCCAAGGGACCGAAGGGCTACTTCGAGATGCTCACCACGGACCTTGTGAA
>JAXDKF010000150.1:0-7181 GCA_034667265.1 Fimbriimonadaceae bacterium | reverse complement strand
GCAACCAGGATTTTTGATATTCGCGCTTTGCGGCCTCGGCTTCTTCGGCCTTACCCGCTCCCTCGAGCGCTTTCCATATGCCAAACAAATCTCGTCCGCTGTTCGGGTGCCTCTTCAGGTCCTCGCGGAAGACGGCTTCGGCCTCCGCGTACCGTTTCGATCTCAGCAGAGCGCCGCCAAACGATTCCCGCACGGGATAGAAGACGTCCGGCGGCTCGTCGTATCCCACTTCATCGTAAGCTGCCACCGCTTTCTTCAGTGCTGAAACCTCTGCCGAGGCATCTCCCTTTAGTCTGGCCAGCGAAGCCTCGGCCAACCCATTGAAAACGGCCAGCACTTTTGAGGCGGGCCCCAGGCCCCATGTGAACTCAGCAGGAACCTTGTCGCGCTCTTCTCGATACAAAGCGAATTCCGCATCCGCTTTGTCGCCGCCTTGCGCGGCCATCGCCATTCCTCGACCAAGCCGCCACACTGCTTGGGCAAACGGAAGGCTAGTCTTCGGCTGCGGCTGGATGAGAAGCTGATCCCACTTTCTGAACCGGATCTGTGTGAGGATCGGCACGATCCCGAGCGGCTCGCCCATCGGACCCATCGTCGCCGCCTTGTCAGCTACATTCTGGGCCGCCCAAATCGACCTCATGTAATTGCCCTGCATGTCCGCCGCGGAGCGGAGCATGTCGTAGTTGTGCACGTAGTACATCGGGTACACGCCGGGGTCGGGCGTGTGCTTCAGAAAGCTCTTGTCGACCTTGATTGCGGCATCGTTGCTCTCCACGCCTTTCACCCAATCTCCCGTGCGGATGTAGATGTGGGAAGGCATGTGCACGAGGTGGCCGGACTCCGGCGCAAGAGTTTCCAGGCGGCGTGCAGACTCGAGGGCCAGCTCGGGATGAGGCGAGGCTTCAACAGCGTGGATCAGGAAGTGGTTTGCCGCGATGTGGTTGGGATCTTTCTTGAGGACTCCTTGCAGCACGGCGACGATCTCCTCGGTGTCTTCCGCCGGAGTGCCGTCGCTGTTCCAATACCGCCACGGCCGGAGGTCCATCAAGCTCTCGGCGTAGAGGGCTTGAATATTTAGGTCGCTCGGATACTGCTTTGCAACCTCCTTCATCGCAGCCGCATACGCTTTGTTGAGCTTCTCGAAGTCAGGCTTGTCGTCGCCGCTGTAACGTAGCGCAAGTGCGTCGATCATGGCCACTTCGGCAGGCGACGCATGAGCCTTTAGCGCGATCGCTTTCTGGACCTCGGCATAGGCCTGCTTGCAGGTGTCAGGATCGATCGGCATGTTAATGTTCGGGCCCATGGCGTAGGCGATGCCCCAGTGCGCCATCGCGAGCTGCGGATCCAAGCGTGCCGCTTCCTCGAAGCATCGGAGCGCCGCATGGTGGTTGAAACCGTAGGTCAGCGCGAGACCCTGGTTGAAAAAGCTCTGCGCCGTGCGGTTACTCGTCGAGACTGGGTGGTGCACTTTGCCGAGACCACTGCGGAGCTTAGGCGGCGGGTTCTTGCCCGCGCCATGGTCCATCTGCATCTGCGGCGGGCTGAGCAGGAGAAAGGTGACAACAAGTGCGGCGGTCATGCAAGATCAGTTTACGACCAATGGCGAAACCCGGTCTTGCGGTGTTACGGTGTTACGGTCTTACGGAAGGGGAATCCAACACAACGACACAACGGCACACAGCCTCCCCAATACCGCAACACCGCAACACCGCAACACCGCAACACCGCAACACCGCAACACCGCAACACCGTAACACCGTAACACCGCAACACCCCCAAAAAGTGAAGTGCGCCGCCCATTTCTGGACGGCGCACACGTCACGCAAACCGGAAGAAAATCGTGCGCTCAGCGAGTGGTGTTTTCCGATGCGGTGCTCGCGGACTTCTCCGCCATGGTCTTATCCGCTGCCTCGGCGAGAACCCGAAGGCCCTCGATGGCGGTGCGGAGCTGGGAGGCATCCAACTGAGAAAGAAGGTCGAGAACGCGATCGGGATCCAGCACGCTGTTCGCTTGCTTCATCCTCTCGCCGTCCGGCGTGAGCAGGACGTGCACGACGCGGGCATCCTTCGACGATCTCTGTCGCCTGATGTAGCCGCTGCGCTCGAGGCGGTCCAGCGAAAGCGAGGCCGTCGCCGGCTTGACGCCGAGATGCTTGGCAAGTTGCAGCACCGGCTTGGGGTCATCGGCGTGCAAATGGCCGAGGACGTTCAACTGGTGAGAGGTCAGCTTCTGTCGTTTCCGCTCGTCGCGATATTCCCGCGTGCGGCATGCGAATAAAACCTTCGGGTAAAGCTCCAGCGTCTCGGTGACTGAATCCATGAGCCAATTATAAGGCGATCATTTAGGCAAACAAAAATTGCCTTTTCCCCACCTTTTGGGCATCCACGCGGGAAAAGTGCGCTTGTTCAGTGGCTGCGAGACACGAGAATTACGAACGCCATCTGCATGACGACCGCCCCGGCCACCATGGAGACGCACTTCCACACTGGGAGCTTTCTCCTAAACGTCGTCAGCAAGACAAGAGGCACTCCGTAAACGAGGGTCAGGGCCATGGCCCTTGTGACATCCGTTCGCCAAAGTAGGGCGGCAGCGTCAACTGCAGCGACGAAAAGCCAGAGGCCGATAACGATCGCTGGGTACAGGCGCTGTCGACTAGCCATCATCCGACCCGATTCGGCCTGCATAGATCGTCAAGACACATCATGAGCCTTTATGACCCGATTGTGGGTTGTACGTCGGAGAAGGTCCCAACCGCGTGACCGTTTTTGCTTTTCTGTCTGAAAGGAGGCTTTCGAGTGTTGCCTTGGTGAGCATGCCAGAGCGAACACTGAGGCCATGCCTGGCTGCTACCATCGCAAAGTGGTCGTCAAAAACTATGGAGGCCTCACAAGGGAAACAAAAGACAGGATCCCCCGTGGAAAAGGCGCTAGCGCTATCGTCGCAAACGACGGTGTAAGACCAAGCTCGTCGCGAGACGCTAAACCCAAGAAGCTCGGTGCCCTTCTCATCCAAGTAGGGTCCCCACAACAATCGCTCAGTCTCTGCCGTTAGCCGCAAGCCTTCGAAAGCGCGCCTAACATCCTTCTTGAATGCGAAGAGGCGAACAGAATAAGGCATCAGTCGATTCTTTATGCTAGATTCCAGGCGAAATAATTCTTCTTGCGAAGTAATACGAAACGCGACCGTCGAGGCATAGATTTTCTTTGTTGCCTGCCACACACGTCTCCAAGCAAATCCTGCCAGGGGTTCAAAATCCTCGATCGGACGTGCTTCAAGGCAAAGAACCCACGTTTCAGTCGTTGAAGGAAGCCACAAGAGATCGTCCCTAATCGACAGGAACCAAGGCTGCCCGCCCCAAGCGACGTGTCCCTGTCTGCTCTTCGTGCCGTCCTCGAACACTTCGATCACGCCGAGCTCGTTCGTACACGGGATCGCCATTGTGTAGCACAAATTGGAATGGAGTTCTGGTCTGGAAATCCATTCCTCGCCACCGCGGAGCAGGAGTAACTCATCGCATTCCATGCTGGCTCGTTATGGCACAAGGCTGTCTGGCGGGAATGTGTAGGAACTCCTTCGCTAGCTTCAACACCCTTTGGGATGAGTTCGATTTGAGGTCGTTCGACCGCGCCTAACCGCACCAAGCGGCACCGAATGTCCCAATATTTCTCCCAACATTTTTGGCTCGAAACGAATATGCCTCCCGCAGAAATTTGGGGGCTGGTTACTATGCACCACCTAAAAGGGTGTTAGGGTCCATTCTCTTCCTTTCGCACATAACTTTCGAGAGGGTGAGCGTTCCTCGCTCCATGTCCTAGAACCAGGTCTTCGACGGTCTGCTTCGTAAGGAAACCAGATTGAAGGCTCAGGTCATGCCTCTTGGCTACGTCGGCGAAGTGCTTGTCAAAATCCTCCGAGGCTTCACGGGGAAAGCAGAAGACCGGATCCCCAGTGAAAAACGCCCCATCATCGCACACGACCGTGTAGAACCAATCTGACTCGACGCCACTTATCCCTAGCAAATCGAGACCGATCTTGTCTAGGTCGGCCTTCCACAACAACTTTTCCGATTCCTGCGTTAACTGCATTTGTGCGAACGCAGCAGTAACGTCTTGCTTGAATGCAAAGAAGCGAGCACAAAAAGGCATCAGTTGAGAGCCCTTCATGCTCGTCTCAAGTCGAAACAATTCACTCTGCGAGTTGACGCGAAACGCCACAGTCGACGTATGGATATTCTTGGTGGCTTGCCAAACACGTCTCCATGCGAATCCTGCGAGCGGTTGGAAGTCATCTAATGGTCGAGTTTCCAAGCACAGGACCCACATTTCAGCCGTTGATGGAAACCACAAAAGGTCGTCTCGAATCGCTAAGAACTCCGGTTTCCCACCCCAACCCGCGTGACTTCTGAATGACCTTGTGCCGTCCTCGAAGACCTCGGCCGGGCCGATTTCGTTAGCACAAGGAATTGCCATCGTGTAGCACAAGTGGGCGTGCATCTCTGGTCGCGATTTCCAGTCTTGCCCACCACGCAGCAGCAGTAAGTCATCGCATTCCATGCTGGCTCGTTATGGCACATGGGTGGCAGCTTGGAGATCGGTCAGGAACCGTTGTACTTCCTTCAGATCGTTCATTAGCCGGTTTCCTTAGGTTTGCGGACCGGGGAGTTACTCGAAGAGAGTCGACTGCACACGTTCGGGCTCAGGGCGGAAGGGACCCTCGGGCGACGCTACGACCGACCCTCCCGCCGCCAAACGTTGAGCGGCTTCCCACGCTTTAGCGATATCAGCCACGAGCAGCGAATAGCCGCCATCGTGAGTCTGGCTCTGCTGTCGAAGCACGTAGGCGGGGTGTAGCGTGGCAATCGCGGTTTTGGCGAAATCGCAGGGGAAGTAGCGGCCACGCTCGACGGTGATCTTGAAGTCGCGCTTGATCAGGTTTTTGGCGCTCGGCGCGCCGATGCAAAGGATGACCTTGGGCTTGATGACCGCGAGCTGGGGTACGAGCCACTGGCGGCAGGTAAGGGTCTCGTCGTCCATTGGGGGGCGGTTGACCGGTCTGCCAGTGGACCAATCGGCGGCCCGACACTTGACCGTGTTGGTGATGTAAACCTGCTCGCGCTTCAGGCCCGCATCGGTAAGAGCTTGGTTTAGGAGCTGCCCCGCCTTGCCTACAAACGGACGGCCCTGTTGATCCTCTTGGTCGCCCGGGCCCTCTCCGATCAGAACGAGCGGAGAATGGGGATCGCCCTCGCCGAAAGCCACGTTGCGCCTGCGCTCGGAGAGGCGGCATGCGATGCAGCCCTTGGCGGCGGCCTCAAGCTCCTGCAGAGTCGCGATCGACGACCTCCTTCAGCCGGTCGTAGGACTCCAGCAGGCTCTGCGGAAGCACGCGCACATTGCCGACTGTCGTCATGAAGTTCGTGTCGCCTTCCCACCGGGGCACCACGTGCCAGTGGATGTGATCAGGGATTCCAGCGCCGGCCGCGCTCCCCAAGTTGACGCCGATGTTGAATCCGGCAGGCTTGTAGGCTTCCCGAATCCACTTCACGCACTTGCCGAGTAGTTGGTTGATCCCGAGAAGAGTGGCGTCGTCGAGCTCTTGAAGCTCCGCGGTGTGCCGGTGGGGCGCGACCATCAAGTGCCCATTGGTGTACGGAAAGGCATTCAGCATGACGAACGCAGTCTGGCCCCGGTAAAGAATCAGGTTCTCGCGGTCGTTCTCCTGCTTGGGCAGGTCGACGAAGATGCACCCGCCCTGCGGGGTCGCTTTTTCGATGTACTCCAGTCGCCAGGGAGCCCAGAGGATTTCGGGCATGAAGAGAATTGTACGGTGTTGCGACGGTCGGCGTTAGGAGTAGGCGTGGGGCGTGGGGCGTTCGCGGAGGGAATCTTCACACGGGGCACAACGAGCCAGCCCGGGACGTGGAGCGCTAGAAGCTACGCGGCCTACGGATCAATCCGGTCTTGACGCTCAGCGCTTTACGCTCAACCGTTCCCCAGGGGCTAAACTTACGCCGATGCGAATTGGCAGTGGGATCTGTGCCTTGGCGCTGGCCGCGACGATGGTGGCCGTGGGCTGTACAAGTGACGTACATCCACCGTTCCGAGACGACGGCCTGCCGACCGCAGACACGGGCTACATCCTTCCCACCACGACAGGTGGAGATGCCGCAGGAACGTACAACCTCCCGCTGAAGCACGAGCACGCCGAGCATGTAACCGACGAGCACGCTCCCCCGAACTACGGCGGCGGCACCGCCGACACGCCTGCGGTGGATCGACAGCCCAACGAGTCGCCGGCTTCGAATCCCGTGCCCGGCGAAGTTCAACGGAATACCACCACGCAGACCTCGCCTGCAACGCGCGCCACGCCTGGGCAGACGACCGCGAGCACCGGGACGCGGAAACCCGGCACCATCTTCTCACCCGCCCGCAACCTGCGTCCGAGGCGAAATCGCGGGACCAGGGCGCCGTCTCCCGGCGTCACGACACCCACTCGCACGGTTACCACGCCGGCAACCGGGACGCAACCGCCGCGCTAGTGCGCCCGGATCGCCATCTGAACGAACCAGTTGAGCAGAAAGGCGACCACCATCACCCATAGGAACCATTTAAGGAAGCGCCGGATGCCACGCTCCTGCCTTCGTTCTCCTGCCTTAATTTCCGGACTTTTTGCCGCCATTGCCACGTCCTCCAGCTCGATCCCGGTTACTTGACTTGAAGCGGGCAGCCCCACGCCTCAGTTTCCGTGTACGCTGAATTACCGACGCCCGGGAATTCTTGCCGCAGGGCGGCCATTGTAAACGTCCGCCCTGAACGCGATCCAGCGCTTAACAAAGCGTGAAGTGGAAAGTCGAGCCCTCGCCCAGCTTGCTCTCCGCCCAGACCCTACCGCCATGCCGGTCGATGATCCGTTTCACATGGGCCAACCCAATGCCCGTGCCCGGATAATCGCTCTCCAGAACCAGCTTCTCGAAAGGGAGAAAGAGCTTGTGCGCGTACTTCATATCGAATCCGATCCCCTCGTCCTGCACAAAGAAGCAAGCCTTCCCCGCATTCTCCTTCGTGCCGACGCGGATCCTGCCCCCTCGCGGGGAAAATTTGCACGCGTTGGAAAGAAGATCGGTTAACGCGGCCTTTAGGAGGTCCGGATCTGCCCGGGCCGTCATTTGGGGCTCGATCTC
>JAXDKF010000149.1:0-12421 GCA_034667265.1 Fimbriimonadaceae bacterium | reverse complement strand
TCCATATCAAAACTGCGTCAAGACCTCATGCCCGCTGTCAGTGCAGAGCACCATGTCGCACCGTCGCGCGCCGCCCCAGCCGTCGTAGTAGGCGCCCGGCTCGATATTGAACGCCATGCCCGCCTCGATCACGTCGGGCGAGCCCGGTCGCAGACGCGGCGGTGCATCGTGATCGATGGCGATGAAGCCCACTCCGTGGCCAGTGCCGTGCTTGAAGGCTTCTCCAAATCCTCGGCTCGCCATCACCCTCCGTGCGGCCTCGTCCACGTCTGCTGCCATGACCCCGGGCTTGACAACGCTGAGCGCGGCATCGCGTGCTTCATCGATAGCGGCCAACAGCTTGATCTCGCGCACGCCCGCTTGGCCAACGACATAGGTGCGGGTGATGTCGGTCCAGTAGCCGTCCGCGTACGAGTTGCAGTGGATGAGGGCAAGCTCGCCGTCCAGCAGCCTGCGGTCTCGTGAGCGTTGATACGCCGCATAAGCGTCCGCGGCATGCGGACCAGACATGCAGTAAACAAAACCGTCCGCGCGCTGAACACCTTTATATCCCACGCAGGTTTGCAATGCCCTTCTAAACTCCGCCGCAACTTCCACTTCGGTCATTCCGGTCTGCAAAGCTTCTAGCCCCTGCTCGTAGGCCTTCGCCGCGATCTCGCAGGCGATCCGCACTCTGCCAACTTCGTGTGAAGTCAAGACCGACCGCAGACCGACCAACGGGGCGTCCGCGCTTATGAGAACGGCCTTGGGAGCGATATCGTCGATGATCTCCCGGACCGAGTCTCCAAAGACTTGCAGGGATACGTAAGAGCTCGGAATCAATTGCGGTCCTGTCTCGAGACCTATCCGTGCCTTGAGCAGGTCCATCGTTCGTAAGGCTTCTTGTAGCGGCTCAGACAAAGCCTCCGTGAGCGTAACGGAGCGATCGAGACTTGCCGGACTGTAGGCGATCCGATGATCGGCAGCCGCGTGGGATGCTAGGTCGAGCTCGTCTTGCGGGAAGACAAGCGCCAGCTCTCCATCCCGCGTGCAGATGGCCAGAGACTTCCCTATCACGGGCCAATAACCGCTCAGCATCAAGACGTTAGTCGGATTGCCGCAAACGATGGCGTCCAGGCCGTTCTTCTCAAGGGCTTCCTTGACCAACACCTGGCGTTCGACGTCACGCACATTCATTCACCTGTTTGGCGACCGCTGTTCGCAAATGCTCCATTTAGGAACATGCACCGTCAACGGCCTGTCACCAGCAGTAAGCCCACGGCGCGCCACCCAGGCGAGCCCGGTCGGCTGCAAGGCAAAACGTGCAAGCGCTGGAACTTCCCCGATTGGAAGCGCCTCCGATGGCGCGCGTTAAGCAGCGCCTCAAGACCGACCGGGTTCAAGATATCCGGGGCGAAACTCGTCAGAAACTCATCGACGCCGGCATCGCTCACAAAGTCAAGAAGGGCGATCGCATTGCGGTGAGCGGCAGCAGCCGTGGCTTCGGCGGCTTCATCGAATTGATCCAAGGCATCTGCGACGCCGTCCGATTCGCCGGAGGAGAGCCGTTTGTATTCCCCGCAATGGGAAGCCACGGCGGAGCGACCGCCGAGGGCCAAGTCGAGGTATTAAGGCGCCTCGGACTGACGGAAGAAACCGCCACTGCGCCTATCCAATCGACCATGGAGACGGTCGAGCTGGGCACTTCCAAGACGGGCGCGAGAGCTCACGCCGACAGGCTTGCTTTGGAGGCAGACGGGATCATCATTCTCGGCTGCCCCAAGATCCACCCTGAGAACGCGGAAGGCATCGCCTCCGGCCTTTGCAAGATCACCACAGTGGGCCTCGGCAAGCAGCGAGGCGCTCAGCAGGCACACAGTCACGGTCTCTGGGACAGCGTACAGAGCGTGCCGGAGATTTCGCTTGCCAAAGCAAAGGTTCTTTTCGGGGTGGCGATGGTCGAGAACTCGATGCGCATGCCCGCTCTGATCGAAGTCGTTCCCGGCACTTATGAAGCTTTCTTGGAGACGGATCGGCGGCTCCTCGCTTTCTCCAAGCAGTACTTCGCAGAGCTGCCATTCCAACAACTGGATCTTCTGATCATAGACCGCGTTGGCAAGAACATTTCTGGCACCTGCATGGACCTGAACGTCATCGGCAAATGGCGGTTGGAAGGAGGTGAGAGGAAGCCGGACATCCATCGCTTGGTGCCGCTGTCACTCACACCCGAATCTCTAGGCAACGGTATCGGCGTCGGCCTTGCGGACTTCACAACCCAACGTTTGGCCGACGAGTACAGCCCGGAGAACACTTATATCAATGTACTGACCGCCACGGAGCCCGGCGCGATGAACTCTTGGGAAGGCGGCCTGCCAATGGTGTTGCCCACAGATCGCGACGCCATCGAGGTTGGCCTCTACTCGGCGTTGCCAAGAGCTGAGCCGCGCGTGTGCCGGATCAAGAGCACGGCCGAGCTCGACGAATTCTGGATTTCACCAGCCCTGATGCGCGACATCGAAGGACGGCCGGGCATCACCGTGGAGGATGCGCCGGAATCATGGGCCTACGACTCGCGCGGGAATCTGTTTTGAACGAGAGGAGAAGCCAATGGGAAGAACTGCAGCTGACGTTTTAGTCGAGGCCATCATGGAGTGGGGCGTCGATACGGTTTTCGGCATTCCAGGCGATGGGATCAACGGCATCATGGAGGCGCTCCGCACGCGACAGGACAAGATCCGTTTCATCCAGACGCGTCACGAAGAATCCGCCGCATTTATGGCTTGCGGGTACGCCAAGTACACAGGCAAGCTGGGCTGTTGTCTGGCCACATCCGGCCCAGGTGGCATCCACCTTCTGAACGGTCTCTACGACGCCAAGCTGGACCAAGCGCCCGTGCTCGCCATCACTGGCCAGACCTACTCGGACCTCCAGGGCAGCAACTTCCAGCAGGAAGTAAACATGACGCAGCTCTTCTCTGATGTGGCGCTCTACAACCAGGAAGTCGTCAACCCGCTACAGGTCGAGATGCTTGCGCATGAGGCTTGCCGGCACGCGCTCAACAACCGCTCCATTTCCCACATCACATTCCCGGTCGACTACCAAGAAGTAGCTCCCACGGGCAAGCCCTCGATGCACCACGTTAAGGGCTTCACCAACTCCGAATGGAGGAAGCCTTTGACCATCCCTCCGGAAGAGGATCTGCGAGACGCGGCACGAATTCTCAACGAAGCAAAGCGACCGGCGATTCTCGCTGGTCAAGGCGCTCTGCACGCTTCCGCCGAAGTCATTCAGGTTGCGAAGCTGCTCGGCGCTCCAATCGTAAAAGCCTTGCTCGGCAAGGGCGTCGTTCCCGACGAGCATCCCTACACGACCGGCGGTCTGGGCCTTCTCGGCACCGGCCCGTCAGTCGAAGTGATGGACGACTGCGATGCGCTATTCATCATCGGCTCTTCATTCCCCTACATGGAATATCTGCCCAAACCGGGCGAGGCCAAAGGCGTCCAGATCGACGACAAGGCGGACCGAATCGGGCTCCGCTTCCCGATGGACGTAGGCTTGGTGGGCGACACCAAGGCGACCCTGCGAATGCTCATCCCGCTGCTCCAAGAGAAAGAAGATCAGAGCTGGATCGAGAAAGCGCAGAAGTCGATGAAGGAATGGTGGGAGATCATGCAGATCCGAGAGACGCATGTCGATTCGCCCATCAAGCCGCAACGCGTCGCGTACGAGCTGTCCAAGCTTGCCAAGGACGATTGCATCATCTCCACAGACTCCGGCACGATCACCTGCTGGGTCGCGCGTCACTTCAGGATGCGCGGCGCGCAGCAATTCAGTTGCTCAGGAACTTTGGCGACTATGGCGCCGGCCCTTCCCTACACCATCGCGGCGCAGATCGCCTACCCGGATCGCCAATGCATCGCGTTCATCGGCGACGGTGGATTCACGATGCTGATGGGGGACTTCGCCACCGCGGTGAAGTACGATCTGCCCATCGTCGTGGTTGTAATCAAGAACAACGTGCTTGGCCAGATCAAGTGGGAGCAGATCGTGTTCCTAGGCAACCCGGAATATGGCGTCGATCTGCAGCCGATCGACTTTGCGAAGTTTGCCGAAGCTTGCGGCGGGGTGGGCATCGCTGTGGATCGTCCGGAAGAGATCGCGCCTGCCCTTGAAAAGGCTCTCTCGTTGAACAAACCTTGCGTCGTCGAAGTGACTGTCGATCCCTTCGAGCCGCCTATGCCGCCCAAGGTCACCGTGCAACAGGCGCTGCATTTCACAGAAGCTCTCACCAAGGGCCAACCCCACGGTCCCCGCATCGCGCTCACCCTATTCCGAGACAAGGTGGCGGAGCTTTTCTAGGTGAAGGAACGCCTCCCGTTGAGGGTGCTGCCGGTCCAGTTTCAGGATGGAGACCAGATCGGCACGCCTTCAACGGCCGAGGTGGATGTCGTCGCCCTCGAGCGCGATCTGTGTGACGTCGTCAAAGGCGAGGTCCGGTTTGACAGCGGGGCGCGAGCGATGTACGCGCACGACGCGTCCATTTATCGACAGGTGCCCATCGGTATTGTCGCTCCGCTAGACGGCGACGATGTGGTTCGCATTCTGCAGGTAGCGCGGAAACACGGAGCGCCCATCGTCCCGCGCGGCGCCGGCACGAGCATCCCGGGACAGGTCGGCAACATCGCGCTTTGCATCGACTTCTCCAAGCATATGAACAAGGTTCTGGAGCTGGATTCTGAGCGGCAGATTGCGCGCGTACAGCCCGGCGCCACGAAGGATGCCATTGACAAGGCCGCCGCACCCCACAACCTGATGTTCGGTCCCGATCCTGCCACGCACAGCCGATGCACGATCGGCGGGATGATTGGCAACGATTCGGGCGGCCCGCATTCCGTTCTGGCCGGCCGAACGTCGCAGAACCTCGAGGCGATGGACGTGCTGCTTTACGACGGCACTCGGCTGACGGTGAGCGCTACTCCGGATCATCAGTTAACGCGAATCATTGCCGCAGGCGGGCGAGCTGGCGAGATCTATCGGCGGCTGCGGGAGTTGCGAGATCGATACGCAGATCTGATCCGCGAACGCTATCCGAAAGTGCCGCGCCGGGTGTCGGGCTTTGCGCTAGACGCGCTGCTCGATGAGAACGGCTTTCACATAGCGCGTGCTCTCGCCGCTTCCGAAGGGACGTGCGCGCTCACACTCGAGGCCACCGTTCGGCTCGTCCCGAAGCTTCCTGCGCGCGCGCTGTTCGTGATGGGTTTCGACGACATTGCATCCGCCGCCGATCACGTCCCATCGGTGCTCGCCTTCAAGCCGATGGCAGTAGAAGGAATGGAGCGGGGCCTCATCGACGGAATGCGAAAAAAGGGCATTCCTTTGGAGCGCGAGGACTTGTTGCCAAAAGGCAATGCATGGCTCCTTGTCGAGTTCGGCAGCCAGGACTATGCTGAGTCCGAGGCGAGCGCCAACCGCATGGCGGACGAGCTTGGGTTGACGAGCAAAGGCGTCCCGTGCGCCCTCATCTCGCCGCAAGATCAGAAGTACGTCTGGAATGTGCGTGAGGCGGGCCTCGGCGCGACCGCGTTCGTTCCTGGCGAGTCCATCAACCACGAGGGATGGGAAGACACTGCGGTGCATCCGGATCAACTCGGCGCTTATCTACGAGAGTTCAAAGAGCTGATGGGCCGGTACGAGTATCGAGGCACTCTGTACGGTCACTTCGGCGATGGCGTTGTGCACGTGCGGCTGACTTTTGATTTGCGTTCGGAGGAGGGGATCCAGAAGTACAAGAGGTTTGTACAGGAAGGTGCGGACCTGGTGCATCGTCACGGCGGAACGCTATCCGGAGAACACGGCGACGGTCAAGCACGCGGCGAGCTGCTAACCCGCGAATTCGGCAAGGAGCTCATTCCCGCGTTCGAACAATTTAAGGCGATCTGGGATCCGGATTGGAAGATGAATCCCGGCAAGATCATCGCTCCCGATCCGATTGAAGATCGGTTGGCGGAAGGACCCGGTTTCAAAGAGGCTCGGCCTGCGACGCACTTCGCCTATCCCTACGACGAGGGCAGCTTTGGCCACGCCGTGCACAGGTGTGTGGGAGCGGGCGTATGTCGTCGGGTGGAGGGCGGCACCATGTGCCCCAGCTACATGGTCACTCGCGAGGAGAAGCATTCCACTCGCGGCCGCGCGCGCTTGCTTGGCGAGATGCTGCGCGGAGATTTGGTCAAGGGTGGCTGGCAAAGCGAAGAGGTCAAGAGCGCCCTCGACCTGTGCCTCGCCTGCAAGGGATGCCGCACGGATTGCCCTGTGAGGGTGGACATGGCGACCTACAAGGCGGAGTTCCTGGCGCACTACTACAAGGGGCGCTTGAGACCTCGGCACGCGTACGCATTCGGTCTGATTCATGTATGGGCCAGGTTGTCTTCGCTCATGCCGCGCCTGGTCAACTTTCTCTTGCATGCGCCCGGGTTATCGGCGTTCTCCAAATGGATGATGGGTGCCGATCAACGACGATCCATTCCCCGCTTTGCGCCCCAGACGTTCAAGAGCTGGTTTCGTGGGCGAAAGCCCGTGAATGCTAAGGGCACCCGAGTTGTTCTCTGGCCGGATACGTTCAACAACAACTTCCATCCGGATACTGCGCGCGCCGCTGTAGACGTGCTCGAGGCGGCGGGATTCAACGTGGTCGTTCCTATGCAAGACATGTGCTGCGGGCGTCCCCTGTACGACTACGGCATGATGGCGAAAGCGAAGAAATGGCTGCGCCACATTATCGATGTTATGCAGCCGGAGATTGAAGCCGGCACGCCGATCCTTGTGCTCGAGCCAAGCTGCGCGACGGTCTTTCGCGACGAGCTGTTGAACCTCTTTCCAAACGATGAGCTTGCGAAGAAGCTTTCCGAGCAGACGTTCCTCTTGAGCGAATTCCTGAACCAGCACGCCCCCGGGTACGAGCCGCCAAAGCTCGGGAAGAAGGCGGTTGTGCACGGCCATTGTCATCACAAGGCCGTCATGCGGATGCGCGATTACGAGGAGCTTCTGGCCAAGATGGGCGTGGCGTTTTCGACGCTAGATTCCGGGTGCTGCGGCATGGCCGGCGCGTTCGGTTTCGAGGCAGGCGAGCATTACGAGGTCGCGATGAAATGCGGCGAACGCGTGCTGCTGCCCGCAGCCCGCGAAACACCGCCGGACACGTTGTTAGTGGCCGATGGATTTAGCTGCCGCGAGCAGGTCCTGCAGTCGACTGGCCGCATGCCGTTGCACCTTGCGGAGGTCCTCCAGATGGCTCTCTCGAGTCAAGTGGCGCCCGAGAAAACACAGAGCCCTGGGGCACTCACAGACGCGCAGAGCTGAGGTCGGACCGCACCCGGACCCCGGACATACCGGGAGCGTATACGCAAAGCGCACTTCTCTGCGTCTCTGTGAAGGGTCCTCTGTCCCTCTGTGTTTAGAGACAGCCACTGATCACGCCACGCGCAGTAAGATTCCGTTCTGCGAGGGATCTCTTATGAGAGCCCCGCTCTCGTCTTCTTGCACCGGCACTCCAGCAGCTCGGAGACGATCCACCGTTGAATCATGGGTCGAGCGATCCGGCAGCTCGATCGTGAAGTGCTTCAGCCCCGCCGCATCCTCCGGCGGAGGAGGCGCGCCGACACCAGCCCATGTGTTCAGCCCAATGTGGTGGTGATAGCCACCCGCCGACATAAACAGCGCGCTTGGTGGCCAGCGGAGCATCATGTCGAAGCCGAGCAACCCACGATAGAACGCTTCCGCTTCCGCCAGGTCCCGGACGTGCAGATGCACGTGGCCCATCGTAGTTTCCGTAGGCAAGCCCGAGAACGGCTGGTCGCCCGCCTCGCGCAGCAACGACTCCAGGTCCAAAGGATCGGTCGCCATCTCGACCTGTCCTTCGCGGAACGTCCACTCTTCACGAGGTCGGTCGCGGTAGATCTCGATGCCACTGCCGTCCGGATCGGGAAGATAGAGCGCTTCGCTGACGAGGTGGTCCGCAGCGCCCTGTAGCGGATACTCCGTCTCTGCCAAACGGCGCAAAGAAAGCCCCAGAGCTTCCCTGCTCGGCACCAGGATCGCGAAGTGGTAGAGGCCGGTGGCTCGCGTCGGCTTGGGTCTTGCGCCTGGGCGCTCTTCCAACTCTAACAGCGAGATACCAGCGGCTCCCATCGTCAGCGTGCCCGACCCTCGCTCCAGCGCCTGCATTCCAAGCACGTCTGAGTAGAACTGCTCGGACCTGGCCAGGTCCGCCACCTTCAAGGCCACAGGTCCGATCTTCGTCCGCGGGTCGATGCTGGTGGCCATGAGCGGAGCTTATCGCCTTCAGGCGCGGGCGCGATATGCTCGGTCTTAAGTGAGTGCGGCAACCGAGCAGGAAGAGGTCCGGCGCGCAAGAGACTTGGTCATGCGCCATGGCTGGAACACGACGTGCTATCAGGTTCTCAATCCGGGAATCGAGCGATGGTTTTCCCAGCGTGGCGACGCCATCGTTGGTTATGTAACGGCAAAAGGGCGGAGAGTCGTGGCCGGCGCTCCCATCTGCTCTCGCGAGAGGCTGGACGAAGTCCTCGTCGAGTGGGAGAAAGCCGCGCCGCTACGTCCCTGCTATTTCGGCGCTGAGGAGCGTTTGTACTCTGCCCTGCGAGAGGACCCCGCGTACAGCAAGGTGGTTCTCGGCGCGCAGCCCGTTTGGACAACCGAGTCTTGGATTGTGCAGATCCAAGGGAATGCCTCGCTCAGATATCAAATCCAGCGGGCATTGCACAAGGACGTTCGCGTGTCGGAGTGGCCCGCCGAACGTGTGCGAAACAATTCAAATCTTCGCGCTGTGCTGGGGGAGTGGCTGCATACGCGAGGTCTGCCGCCCATGCACTTCCTGGTCGAGCCGGAAACGTTGGACTGGCTTGGCGACCGTCGTCTGTTCGTAGCCGAGCAGCGCGGACAAGCCGTCGGCTTCGTAACGATGTCGCCGGTCCCCATGCGTAAGGGTTGGCTGACCGAGCAATTTGTCCGTGGTCAGGGTGCGCCCAATGGGACAATCGAGCTCATGCTGGACACCGCTATCCGCGCTGTTGCAGCGCAAGGCGGGCAGATGGTCACGATGGGCATCGTGCCGCTTTCACAGCGCGCTTCAGTCGATGGCGTACAGAATCCGGGATGGCTGCGAGGGGTCACCGCGTGGATGCGCGCGCATGGCCGCCGGTTCTACAACTTCGACGGGCTGGACACGTTTAAGTCCAAGTTCCATCCGGATTACTGGGAACCGATCTACGTGATCTCGCGCGAGGCGCAATTCTCGCCGCGGACGCTGTACGCAATAGCCTCCGCGTTCACCTCCGGGCATCCAATGGTAGCTGTTGTAAAGGGGCTGGGCCGGGCTGTCCGGCAAGAGGCCGCATGGCTTGGGCACTCTCGGCATTCCCATTCCTAGCGCGCGTGATATATAACCCGATGCTATTCGCGGAGGTCGCGCGCTTCGAGGCAGCCGAAACATCGCCACTGAATGGAACGTGATGTTGCTCTGATACTGTGATATAGTTACATAAGAAACGGTAGTTAGTACGATGGATACGCTCGAACCCCCAACTGTGACGCCCCCGCCGGACCCCGCTCCTGAGCCAGGTCCAACGGCCGGCCCCCCAACGAAGCCGGTCCTGCTCAACGAGCTCCCTAAAGAGATGATTCGAGACTGGCAGAGGTTTTTCAACACCAAGAGCCAGGGTGGGACGCCGGATGATGAGCTTTATGAGGCGTTCCGAGCATTCATCGGTCAAAAGGACTCGACTGCCATGGGCCCGCCCGAGCTCAAAATGGAGCATCTCCGTAAAGCCTTGCGGGATCCCGGCTGGCCCCGGCTGTGGATGACCCCGATGGCCACCGACGTCATGCACTGCAGGCCCTACTTCATGGTTCCGTTGCTTGAGACCTCATTTGTAGGCGAGCACCAGATCCTCTGGGATGAAATAGCGCAGCACGTGACGGATATCAAGAAGGCTACACAGGCTCCAGCCGGTAGCCCGCCTATAACCGACTTGTTTGTGATGAGCCATGGCTGGCATCGAAATTATTTCTCCGGCATTGCGGCATACGACCGGCTTCTCAGCCGCTTCAGCGTGCTCCGCTCCCGGGGCAGATTGCGAACGGCGGAGGAACCCCCTGAGGAACGCGATCCAAAGGCCTTCCGCCCAATCTTCATTGGACTTCATTGGAACTCTGATCCAACGGCCGACGATTGGGTGGACAGCAGCGGCAGGCGCAATAAGGACAGCTTTCTCGATAACGCCCGCAAGCTCTTCGAACTCAGGGGTAGCCCGAACGACGGGAAATTCGTAACCGACTTCGAGGACTTCTTCGAATATATGTCTTGCGTCTCGGCTCCGGACCAGGATGCCGTCTACTGGAGTTACAACTACACTGCGGCGGGGCTGTTCAAAAGCTTGAACGACTACGTAGTGCGAGGCATGGAAACGAACAAGGCCGGTCTCGATGAAAAGGTGAGCACCGTTTGGCGCTGCTACTTCGAGTCCCAGAACAAGGTCTTCGTTACAAGTCAGGATGTCAAGCCAAAACCGGTAGGCAGTTTCCTGGATGCCGTGTCGACGCTGTTTAGCTTTCTTCTGGCCCTCGGCCTCATAGGGCTGCCCTTGCTTCCTAAGGTGATGGCGTGGTTCGGAGGCACCGTATGGGCCACGCAAATACGAGGCACTTTGTTCAACTGGACGGATAAGGTGCTGACTTTTCTCGGGCTGCCCGAAACCGATATTGCGCGCACCTTGGTCGCAGGAGTCGGCGTCGCCGTCGGATGTGGACTCTTCCTTGCGATCCTTGCGGCCGAGCGTCATGAGCTGAAGAGGAAGTCCTCGGCACGGGGCTTCCCTATCTTAGAGGCCGTCTTGTGGCTTCCATTTCAGATCCTGTGTACGTTGCCGCTCCTGGTCTTCCTGTTGCTCACCTGGTTTTTTAGGACGTTGCTCGTGCTGCTTGCAATACCAGTATTGATTTGCGGGCCGGCTCTGATTCCAGCGACGTCGAGCATCAAGGCGTGGCATGTGGCACTCGGCATCGTCGTGATCTGCGCAATCCTATCATTGGTCCTTTCCCAATCGAAAAAGCCCCTAAAAGGCATCTTTCGCGAGAAGTTGACGCTGCCCGGAGACGATGCGCGGAACCCAAGAGATTGGCTTGCCGCAATAGCCAGGTTTCCCATTCGAAAGCTCCTCCACAATGCGGTCGCGAGAGACAGCGCTCTCGCAACCATCGGCACCGGTCTGGACAACCAATTCGCGTTCTTTGAACTGCAGCGCAAGGGAGTCAATGCGGGACGGGATGCTGGAAGATTCCTGGGCAAGCTGTATGCCGCCTGTCCGGAGCTCAAGCAAGCAAGGCTGCACTTCTTCTGCCACAGCTTCGGCGGTCTAGTTGTTCTGAATGCCGCCCGAACCCTGCTTTGTACATACGAGCCTGCGAAGAAGCGAATTCTCAATTGGAAAAAATCTGACGCCAAGCAGCGCGAGCTGCGGAAGAGGTTTGAGAACCAGCCAAAGTTGGCGGAAGCAGAGCGCCAGAAACTGACGGTTACATCGCTCACACTGGTCCAGGCCGCCGTCGCGAGCTCGTGGTTTTACAAGGAAGATGAGCTGATCGGAAAGATCGAAAACGGCTTGGCCTGCGCCTATTCTCGATACGACACCGCCAACTCGACCTGGTACCCCTTAGCGAACAACGGAAGGAACGCAGCCGGCTGCGTTGGACTTTGCGAAGTGCCCAAGCATCTGAACAGCCGACGTGGGTTGCTAGAAATCGGAAGCAAGGGCGAACTTGCCCTCGTTGTCAAGCCACCCGATATTGTCTTGAACTGCATTGCACCAGCGCAGTTGAATCTCGACTGCAGTCGCATCGTCTACGAGGGGCCAGTTGCCACCGGGGGCGGTCATAGCGATATCTACAAGGACGACATCGTGAACCTCTTGTGGGCCGTGACGCAGATACGTTGATGACATCGACTCGGGTCAGTCAAGCCGAGCCAGTCGCTCACTCATTACCCGGAGGCCATGCGGTAGGCGTGTGGGGCCCATCCGGGAGGTATTCGTACTCGACCTGCGCTCCGGCAACCCGAAAGTCGTAGCATGGATAAATGGCCACCCCGGAAGCGAGGCCGAATCAGGCGTTCGAGCGGCATCTTGCCGAATTGGCGCGGATCGCGTTCGAAGCGTCGGTCAAAGTTGCCTGCGAAGAACCAAGCTCAGAACGCCTGGCAAAGCTTGCCCGCCGGATGGAGCGCCTTGCGGACAAGCAGATCGAGCAAGCCGAAACTGCCGCGCTGCAGAAAACGGCTTGTCGCGCCGGGTGCTGTTTTTGCTGCCTACAGCAGGTCCTCGCCAGTGTGCCGGAGATCTTGGCGGTGGCAGCATACGTTCACGAGCACTGG
>JAXDKF010000148.1:0-2696 GCA_034667265.1 Fimbriimonadaceae bacterium | reverse complement strand
GCCCGGAGTGGGGGCTGGCATTAGAGCTCAGGGCTGAGAGCTGAGAGGGCAAAGCGTAAAGCGTAAAGTGGTGCGAACAGGGCCAAACCTTTTCCGACCCGGGAGTATTGACGCCTTTTACTTGATGCTTTACGCTTTACGCTCTACGTTTGGACTTAGCCCTTGATCTGTCCGCCGCCGGGCTGCTGTTGGTTCTTCTCGCGCATCTCTTTGCGCTTGGCGAGCATCATCTCTCGAAGCTGTTTGTTCTGCGCCGGGGTCAGGATCTTCTCCATGGCGGCGCGATGGTCCTGCATGAGCTTGCGCATCTGCTGCCGAGTCGTATCGGTTGCAGACTGAGTCGTCTTGCTCCTGATCTCCTTGGCCTTGGCAGCGGTGTCCTTGTCCAGCTCGGCGATCTGCTTCTTCTGCACTTCGCTGAGACCTAGCTTGGCCAGCATCTCCTGGCGCTCTTTCATCATCTTCTTGCCTGGTCCCCAACCCTGCTTTTGCTTCATGTGGCCGCCTTGCGGGCCCGCGTCGCCTGCCTGCTGGGCAAAGCAGAAGCCGATCATCATGGTTCCGAGGGCGAGAAGTGCTGCCAGTTTCTTCATATTCAATACACCTTTCCTGAATTACGGGGGCGGAGACGCCGGGGTGCCGCCTTTGTTCACTATCGAGGGCGAGTCCAGAGCAATTTGAGACTTAAGAACGATCTCCCGGATGGCTTCGTTCTTGGCCCGGAGGAACTCAATGGGCGTGCCCAGGAACGTCAGCTTCCCGTTCTCCAGGAACGCTACCCGATCAGAGGTCCTGACGACCGAGGTCACGTCGTGGCTGACAAGCATTGTGGTGGCGCCAAGGGTATCTCTTACTTCCCTAATGAAAGCGTCTATCGTGTACGTCGTGATCGGGTCGAGGCCGGTGGTCGGCTCATCGTAGAGAAGCACCTTGGGCTGGAGGGCTATCGCACGGGCGATGCCTACCCTTTTACGCATGCCGCCGCTCAGCTCCGCCGGCATCAGGCTTTCCGATCCCTTGAGCCCGACTCGCGCTAGGGCATCGTCGGCAAGCTTCTCGGGCGCGGCAGGTAACTGCTTCTTGAGCCGCTTGAGGCCGAAGAGCACGTTGTCGCGCACGTTCATGTAGTCGAAGAGGGCGGCGGATTGGAAGACCATGCCCATATGGCGCCGGGCTTCCTCCGGATCGCTACGCACGTTCACGCCGTCCACATCCACTTCTCCCTTCGTCGGGGTGATGAGGCCGCTGATGCAGCGCAGCAGGGTGGTCTTCCCTCCCCCGCTGCTTCCCATCACGGCCAAGATCTCATGGGGCGCAACCTCCAAATCGATGTCGCTGAGAACCACGCGCCCGCTGAACGAGTGGGTGAGTCCTCGCACGGAGATCATTGTGCGGAGTATAGATTATGCGGAGGCTCGGCGAACCGAGGTCGGACTCACCGAGAACCGTTGCGCGAACGCTCGGCTAAAGTGCGAGAGCCCCGCGAAACCAACCCGAGACGCCACCTGCGATACGGGCAAATGCCCCTCGAGCAACATCTGCCGTGCTTTCTCCAACCTCACCGAGATCAGATACTTGTGGAACGGCTGGCCCGTGGCCTGCCTGAACAGAAACCTGAAATGCGAGGTGCTGAGGCCAAGCTCGGCCGCGAGCAAGGCATCCGTTAGGGGCTTGGCGAAATTCCGCTCAACGATGGCAAGCGCGCGATTCATGAGGGCCGCACTGGGATTCGTCGGCTCCATGAACATGCTTGGGGCGACGTGCTCGATGCGCTTGCGGATCTCTTCGAGGACCTTTTCGTTGGTATTGCACTTGTCCAGAGCGCGCGCCGTTTCCAACTGAACGCGGTGCATCTCTCGCCCGCCCTCCATTTCAAGCGTGGCGGCTGTCACCACGGCCAGGAAAGTGAGTGCCTGTCCACGGGCCTCGTCGAGGTCCTCGGCGGCCATCACCGACCGGTCAAGCTGATCGAAGGCGCGAGTGAAGCGGGTGCGGTCGCAGAGCCGCATGATCGCGCCAAGCTCGGCGAGCGCAACCCCGCCCGCATGGGCCCGGAATGGGCATCCCTTGGCCGGCTCGAACTCCGCGAAGATGTCAAAGACGACGAAAGACGCGGGGCTGCCGAGGTCCCTGAAACGGACGGTGCGGCCATGAGCCTCGAAAGGCACGTCGATGGTGAGAAGATCCACGCGATAGCGGTTGCCCGCGATCTCGCACTGACCCATCGTCTCGATACTCGAGCCATCGCCGTTGGTCCGCTTGATTGGGGTCAGGTCGAAGGCGTTACCATAGTGTGTGCCGTTCAGCAGGTCCTGGCGGAAGCTTATGTTTTGCGTGTCCGCGAGCTGCACGTTGGCGCCAAGGGTGCCGGAAGCCTCAACCTCTTTGCCGGCAAATGCGGAGAACACGCCCAAGAGATGGATCTTGGTCAATCTGCCGGAATCTCGCGGAAGATCGGCATCCAAAGAAAAGGGCAGCGCGCGCGCAGGGTGCTTTCTGGAAGGCCCGCCGTTGCTCTGCCACGGCGGAGCATCCGTCAAGAGGAAGCCGTCGGGCAGCCGCACGTCGAGGGGGATCACTCCCTCGCGCGGTCGCCTCATAGCGAGCGTCTCGATATACGTTTTTGTCCGCGGCAGCACTACCATTTGTAATTACAACACTTTTTTACTTGCTTAATGACACGGTTGTGTGCGGTA
>JAXDKF010000147.1:0-5346 GCA_034667265.1 Fimbriimonadaceae bacterium | reverse complement strand
ATGCTACGTGTCGCTGATTGGACACGAATTGATCCAGCTCGACGATTTTGTGGGCGTCTCAGCGCGCACAAACGTTTATTCCAGCACGGACGACTATTCGGGCGAGTACCTGACCAACCCAACTGTGCCGGACGAGTTCAAGCATGTGATCCATGGGGCGGTCGTCCTGGAGAAGCATGCGTTGGTCGGCGCCGGGTGCGTGATTCTGCCTGGCGTGCGGTTAGGGTTGGGCTGCTGCGTAGGAGCCCTCTCGTTGGTCAACAAGGACCTGGACCCGTACGGGATCTATGTGGGAATTCCGGCGAAGTGGGTCAAAGAGCGGTCCAGGCGCACCGCAGAGCTGGAAGAGAAGTTGTTGGGCCGGTAGTTACTGGATATCCGGCCAGATGTGGCGCAAAACCTCTTGGGCTTGCTTGTTGATGCCCGCAAGATCGTCTCGCTCGAGGAGCTTCTGGATGCCGTCCGGCTCGCCGTAGAGCGACTCCTTCCAAACGCCTTGGTGGTTCCAGATGAGGTGCAAGATGCATGCGTAGGCTTGCTCTGCGCCATGCAAAGCCTCCAAGTCCCTGTTGTTGGCAAAGTTGTAGCGCAAGGGAAGGCATTCGTACGGCAGGTCGAGGCTCGTCACCGCAAGCCCAAACGCGAGTTGACACTTGTAGATGGTCTCTTCGATGTTTGCCGCTTTGTGCATCGAATCGTAGATCACGCGGCCTATCGCCGACGCATGCTGCCTCGGCATGAGCAAGAATCCTAGATTGAAATACGGCGGGCAATAGCGGGCGCGCTCGGGATAGAGATACGGCCAGCCAGGATGCTCGTGGATCGGTTTAACCAAGCCAAGACCACAAAGATCGAAAAGCCGCTGCCATTTGGACGCATCTTGAAACGGGCTGGCATATGCGATCACGCCCCCGGTCTTCTGCTCGACGTGCAACTCGGAAACCAGATCGTCAAAGGGCCTTGCAACCAGCATGTCGGCGTCGAGCATGAGCACCATGTCGCTCTTGAACTCATAGGTGAACCGCTCGTTGGCGGTCGCGTAGTAGCTCTCTCGTGCAAAGAGATCCAGCGGCACCCAGCGCGTGTCGACTTTCCACGCATCCAGCCAAGGGTTATCTCGACGAACCCGGTCGTCGGCAAGCGTGGTATCGCCTATGGTGAGGATCACAGGGGTCTGCGAGTACTCGCCGCCAAAGTGCCTGAGGGATGCCACGAGGCAGCGCGCCATACGGAGGAACTTGGGCGTGGGGCTGATCGGGATGTGGATCTCGAGGCTCGGACGCGCCGCTTCGGAACTGGGCCGTGCCGAATCCGGCTTGTCTGCGTTCAAGGGCATGGCGGAGCCGCCTATCCGTGGCTCGCACTGGAGCGTCGGACGGGGTGGAATGAGCTTACCTAGGCTGTATAATCGTCCGAGTGCCGCGGTTCCCGGCTTGCATACTTCCGCTCCTATTAGGGACGTCACTGGGGCGCCAACCGCAAACCCCTCTCATGACGCAAACACCTTCTGACGCACTTCGGCCCAACATCGTGCTCGTTATGGCCGACGACTTGGGTTACGGCGAGTTGGGCTGCTACGGGTCCGACAAGGTGAGCACACCCCGGCTGGACCAAATGGCGCGGGAGGGCATGCGCTTCACCCAGGCGTACTCCGGGAACACCTTGTGCGCCCCGGCAAGATGCACTCTGATGACCGGCCAGCATACGGGCCACTGCCTCGTGAGGGCGAACATTGAGATCCCTTTGCGTCCGAAGGACAAAACCATAGGCGAGATCCTGAAGAACGCCGGTTACTCAACCGCGATCATTGGCAAGTGGGGATTGGGGAAGGAAGGATCGACGGGAGTGCCCAACAAGAAAGGATTTGACTTCTTTTACGGCGTTCTCACGCACATGCAGGCGCATAACTACTTTCCCGATTTCGTGTATCGAAACGAGGAGCATGAAGCCACCCGCAACGAGCTGGAGAAGGAAAACGTGGCGAAGGTCAAGGTCGACTATTTTCCCGACCTCATGACGGTTGAAGCGAACAAATACTTCGAGCGTGCGAAGGATGGCCCCCCGTTCTTCCTGTATTTGCCCTACACGTTGCCGCACGTCAACAACGAGCAAGATGCCGACCACCAAAACGAAATCCCGTCGCTCGGCATTTACGAGAACAAGCCGTGGACCCATGCCAACAAAGGCCACGCGGCGATGATCACGTATTTGGACACGGCTGTCGGCCACCTCATCGATAAGTTGAAGGAGCAGGGGCTGGACAAGAACACACTGGTCATCTTCACCGCCGATAATGGGCCGCTGATCGTAGGGGGCGTGGACCCCGTTTTCTTCAAAAGCTCAGGAGAGCTACGGGGTTACAAGCGAGATCTGTACGAGGGCGGAATGCGCGTGCCCATGATCGCCTGGTGGCCCGGTCATGTACCTGGCGGAGTGGTGAGTGATAGACCTAATGCCTTTTGGGACCTCATGCCGACGTTCGCCGTCCTTGCTGGATCAAACGAAGCCATGGAGACAGACGGAGTTTCCATCGCGCCGGATCTTATGGGGAAATCGAATGCCCAACCACCAAAGCTCATGTATTGGGAAGTGCACGAAGGCGGCTTCAAGCAGGCGGCGCGGGTGGGAGATTGGAAAGCGATTCTGCATAGAGATACTGGCAAGTTGGAGCTGTTCGACTTGGCGACCGATGTGCGAGAGCAGCACGATCTAGCCAAAGACAAGGCTGACGTTGCCGCCCAAATGAGAGCCTACATTTCTGAAGCGAGAACTCCCCCGGTGCCGGGCACAACTCCGAACAACGAATGAAGGTCAACTTCATCATTGCGGGCACGCAGAAGGGAGGAACGACTGCTCTCGCCCAGTTTCTTTCCTCGCATCCTCAGGTGTGCATGGCGCCCCAGAAGGAGGTCCACTTCTTTGATGAGGATCGGAAGTTTTTAGGACCGAACGGCAAGCCCAACTATGCGAGGTATCACGAGTTCTTCCCGAACTACGCGGGCCAGCCCGCGGTGGGTGAAGCCACTCCCATTTACATGTACCTTCCGTTTGTCGGCGACCGCATCAAGGCTTACAACGGGGAGATGCGGCTGATTCTGATCTTGCGCGATCCGGCGAAGAGGGCTTACTCCCACTACCGGATGGAGCTAGAACGGGGATATGAGCGGCTTTCGTTTCGGATGGCTTTGCTCTTGGAGCCGCTTCGGCTTCTGAAGAAGGACCTTTCTAGCGCCAAGAGTCCCCTGCGAACCCACAGCTATCTAGATCGTGGCAGGTACGCGAAACAGCTCAGGAACCTCGAGACTTGCTTTGCAAGGGAACAGATGTTGATCCTGAGAAACGAGGACCTGAACACTCAGCACGAGGCAACGATGAAGCGCGTGTACGAATTTCTCGGAATCGACAAAATCGTGCCACCGCCGGCGGAGAAAGTGTTCGCTCAGACTTATCCGCCAATGGATCGATCGGATCGAGCTTTTGCCATCAAGCGACTTGAGCCCGACATCCGTGATTTGGAGAGTCTGCTGGGCTGGGACCTTCAAGAATGGCGCACCGGCTAGACGCAGTGAAGGAAGCTTAGATTTCTGTCTCCGGGCCAGTCCTCGGGCATCTTCTTAGCACCCTCGTTAATCACGGTCCAGCCGCTTTCGACAGCGAAATCGATGAGCGTGTCGTGGCTGAAGCGAGAGCCCCATGGACGGAACTCCGAAGGCGATTCAAACACGCCGCGCTCGTTCGGATAAGCGGTCGCGGAATGGATCACGATTGGCCCATCGATGATCGCTCGCAGGTGGGCGAGCGCGGCTTGCGGATCACGGACATTCTCCAGGACATTCAGGCAGATGCCGAAGTCATAAGAGCCCTGTAAATCAAGTAGAGCGGCGCCGCGGAAGGTGCATCCCGATTCCTTGCCGCCTACCTTCGCCGCAATTCTAGTCTGGTCCAGGTGCCAGGGCTCGTGCCCGGGTATGTGGCTGCCGACGTCTACCACGTCGACATGGCTCGCGCCAACAGCTAAGGCATACAGAGCAAAGAACCCATCATCGCAGGTAGGCATGATCCCGCGGGGGTCAGGTTTGGACCTCCTGACCGCGTCCCGGATCCTCGTGAAGATGGGGCCCTGCTTCTCGATCTGCTCGATCCGCATGGGCTCGGACTGCTCGCTGACCCAGAGATCGATCGCACCAAACTTGTGGATCCAAGGTCGGCTCAGGAGCTCTCGCTCTTCGGGCGTGAGCCTAGCGGCTGCCTTTCTCTGCCTGAGCGCCTGCAGCACGCAAAAACTTTACCTTTTGACGCCGGTGTAGGCGGTGACTCCAACCAATGCTGCTCCTTATATGCCTCCCTGACTCGCGGCGCTAATAATCCTCCCACGAGGGAAGCGGGTGGATGAGGATGGTCGACGAAGCACGCCTGCGTCCGAGTTGCACGTTGAGCGCTTCCATAGCGGCGACACGCACCGTCGCGTTTTCATCCAATGTTAACTGCCTCAGGGATGCGACGGACCTAGGTCCAACCAGGAAGGACAAGTGCCGAGCTGCCGCCGTGCGAGCTTCACCAGAGGGCGATTCTGTGTCGGCAAAGAGCTTATCGATCAACGGAAAATATATTTCGGCTCTGCCTATCGAGATGTTCATTTGACCGATGGCCGCCACTCTCGCAACCTGAGGATCCGTGCCTTTCGAGAGCGGCACCAACGCACTTATGCAATCCGGGTGGCCGATGCGTGCCAAGGCATTGACCGCTATGCGACTCAAGCGTAAGTCCTTCCCGAAAGCGACAGATCTGAGGGCCGGAATGCATGAGGCCAGGCTGCGCTCCGCGATGGTCTCACAGGCCGTGCGCCGAACCTCGATGTCGGGGTCGGTTTGGACGCAGTGGATCAACGCGTCGGCGGTCTTGAGGGGCTCTGATTTGCGGTAGGCATAGGCGGCGGATCTCCGAACGCGGGGATCGGGGTCTTTGAGCAACTTCGCGAGCTCACTCTCGGCTGAACCGCCAAGAAGTCCAAGCAATCTGGCCCCCGCAATTCTTTCTGAAGGCGATGCCTTCGGCATCGCGGCGGCAACTCGAAGAACCGCCTGATGCACGGGATCGCTGTTAGGCTCCAACTTGGCCAGCGAGACGGTGGCTTCGAGGCCGAGATCGCCAGGTTTGGCGCTCGTAGTCAAGAGGGCCTGAATAGCAGCTTGGGTGTGGAAGAGACGAAGAGCCCTCGCTCCTTGAACCTGCACGGCTGGGTCCGGATCGGTCAGAGCGTGAAGGGCCAGCGACTCGTTCATTCCGCTATCGATCTGTCCCAGCGCGTAGATCGACCACTCGCGATCCGAGGCGTCGTTGCTCCAC
>JAXDKF010000146.1:0-5589 GCA_034667265.1 Fimbriimonadaceae bacterium | reverse complement strand
CATTTCCGAGATCTTTTGATAGCCGTGCATCATCGACGTGTGGTCGCGGTCGCCAAATAGCGAGCCGATGTGCTTCCAAGAGTCCTTGGTGATCTCTCTCGTCACGAAAACCGCCACGTGGCGAGCGTGCACGATCGGCGCCTTCCGGGAGACGCCTTTGATGTCGTGCGAAGGAATCTTAAAGTGCCGGCTAACCGCGTCGACGATCTGATCGAAGGCGGGCTTCGCCATAACGCCCGACCTATAGTACTTCTCCACCAGCTCCTGCGCGAGCTCGAGATTGACCGATGCGCTCAGGAGGCTGGCCTGGGCGGCTAAACGCGTCAGCGCACCCTCCAAGACTCGGATATTTCCGGGGACGTTCTCGGCTAGGAACATGGCCACCGTGTGGTCGAGATCGATGCGCTCTTGGACTGCTTTGCTCAAAATGATCGCGCAGCGTGTTTCGGTATCGGGCATCTGGATATCCGCAACCAAACCGGCTTCAAAGCGCGACCGAAGCCTCTCATCCATTAGATAGAGATCGCGGGGCGGCCTGTCCGATGTGAGCACGATCTGCTTGCCGAGCGACTGCAGGTGATTAAAGGTGTGGAAGACCTCTTCCTGGGTCTTGTCTTTGCCCGCAATGAATTGGATGTCATCGACCAGCCACATGTTGACGTTCCGTTGGGATCTGCGGAACTGGTCGATGCGGTTGTTCTGCAAAGCCGTCACGAACTCTTCCGCGAACTGCTGGGCAGACACGTACACGAGCGGATACTTGGGGTTGATGGCGAGGATCTCGCGGGCAATGCCATGCAGCAAGTGGGTCTTGCCGAGTCCGGAGGCGCCATAGATAAAGAGCGGGTTGTATTTCACGCCCGGATCGGCGGCAACCGCCTTTGCTCCAGCGTAAGCGAGCCGGTTGCTCTGCCCGACGACGTACGTCTCGAACGTGTATCGCTCGAAAGGTCGGAAGCTGGTCTCGTCCTGGCGAGGGCTGATCATGACCGGGGCGCTGACGAGAGCCATTCCCGGTTTCTCACGGGGCTCGAGCCGCAACTCGATGGTGACCGGCTCTCCGATCTCATCGCTGAGGAGGCCCTCGAGCGTGCTGATGTATCGCTCTTTCACCCACTCCATCACGAAGCGTCCCGGCACTTCCAACGTTGCCATTCCCGACTCGATGCAAACAGGGATCAGGGGTTTGATAAATCTCTCGAGCCACGCAGGTGGAACCTCAGCGCCAAGTCTCTTGAGGACACCGTCCCATGCGCGACGCAGGCGCACTAGATCGGCAGTGTCTTCTAAAGAAAGTTGATCGTTCATGAGTGGTTTGGAGAGCGCCTGCGGCATTTGGAGGGAATCGAAGTATACACACGCTACGACATTTCAGCAAGCAAATCAATCAGCAAAAAATTGCGGCAAATGGAAACGTCGCTCGCAATCCGACATCCACCACGACATATCGACATTTCTCTGAATTTTCTCTGCTGTATCTACTTAATCCTCGCGTTCTTACAACGACAACCGACACCTGTCTACAAACGGGAGAAAACTCAAAATCACTACCGCGGACGACGACGCGGTGTTCCCACCGATATTCCACAGGGCTTCGGAATTTCAGGTAGAAGACGGTGTGGAAAACGCCGCGCGAGTCTTGGGGGTTTTGTCCGGCGGCGACATCGACATCGATCTTCTTCGCCGTTGGGCGGCGTCGGCAAATCACGTGCTCGCGGCAGACGGAGGCGCCGATCTGCTCCTGCGCGTGGGAACCGCGCCCCACGTAGTGATCGGCGACATGGACTCGGTAAGTGAAAAGGCCCTTAAGAGCGCGCCGCAAGTGCTCACGATGCCCGATCAGGACGCCACGGACTGCGACAAACTTCTCGCCTTCGCGGCAAAAGAGGGCTACGGGGCGATAACTCTAGCGGGAGTGGAGGGCGATCTTCCCGATCACGTCTTGGCGATCCTCCAGAGTGCGACCAAAGCCGAGCTGGATGTGCGGCTTGCATATCGGAGAGGCATAGGGTGGATAGTGCGGTCGGGAGACACTCGAACGGTAACGGGACGGTTAAGGCGAGTGTCACTCCTTCCCATAGATAGGTGTGAAGCCGTGACTCTAAAAGGCACGCAATGGCCCTTGGCCAATGCGAACCTCTCGCCTCGGGGGCTCACGAGCATCTCTAATAGAGCGCTCGGCGGCGAGGTATCGGCCAGCGTTGGTAGCGGAGCGGCGCTCCTATTCGTGGAGTTTGCGCCCGAAGAGATGCCCTTTTGGAGTTAACCGCGACTCGAAGGTTGAAGTAATCTGATTTTGTACAGGAGCAGGTTCATGTCCACTGACGAAGTAATGCCCGGCGCGGATGAGGCGCCCGCCCAGCCACCGGCGGACGCTGACGACCAGCAGCCGCACCCAGACCACCCGCACGCGGGAGTCGCGGCCGAGGGTTGGAGTACGCCTCAGACCGGAGGTCCCGGGGAACCGTCTTGCTGCGGCGAGATCGTGTTGAAGAGAGGCGGAGCGGAAACGGACATCAAATTTTCGGTTAACCCGCCGGCCGTCATCGGCCGATTCGATCCCGCCGTGGGGCCGATCGACGTGGACCTGGCGCCGATTCCAGAAGGAACCTATGTCTCTAGGAAGCACGCGAAGATCACGTGCGACGATGGCGTGTGGACGCTCTCCGATATGGGCTCCTCAAACGGTACGTTCATTCTGAGAAACGACTTTGAGCGAGTGGACGAAACCGAGCTGAAAGACGGCGACGAATTCGCGCTGGGCAATGCCCGATTCGCATTCCACGTGATCGACGTGTGTGAAATCGCAAACGCATGATCCTCTCGCGGCTGACCTGGCAGGACGTGGAGTCGCTCAGCCGCGAAGTCACCTTCCTCGTGCCAACCGGATCTCTGGAGCAGCACGGTCCGCACCTTCCCTTGTTCACGGACTCTTTGATTGCGACGGCAGTGGCGGAAGGTGTTGAGAGAAATCTCTCCGAGCAAGTGGTCCTCACCCCGACGTTGTGGATGGGCGCATCGGGCCATCACCTCGCATTTCCCGGAACGATAAGCGCCTCCTTTGAGACTTACGAAGGCGCAATCGTCAGCCTCGTGGAATCGTTACTCCCTCACGGCTTCAGGAAGTTCTATTTCTTGAACGGGCATGGCGGCAACACGGAGCCAAACGGAGTCGCGCTCAGGAAATTGAAAGCTCGGTTTCCGGCAGGTCTCTTTGGCCACCTCGGCTACTTCAGCCTGATAGAAGACGCTATCGCAGGCGTGCTGGAAGGGCCGGCCAAGGATATGCGTCACGCCTGCGAGGCCGAGGCCAGTCTGATCATGCACCTGCACCCGGATCTCGTCAGAACGGACAAGCTTAGAGATGACGGCCTGCGTACGGAGCCCCCGGTGAAAGGAGCCGTCCTGCACTTCGACGAATTCACCGAAGAGGGCTCTCTGGGTTATGCGACCCTAGCTACTTCGGCGAAGGGTAGGACGATCTACGAAGCCGCCGTTCAGGCTTGCACCACCGAGATTGAGCGGTTTGGCGGAGGATTTGTCCTCGTAGGCATCGACCCGCGAAGCCAAACTGTGTCAACGTAAGTCCTTGCATAGGAGATGGAGATGACCAACCTTTCTTTAAGATGTGTTTGCGTGGCCGGCCTTTTTGGGGCCAGCCTGCTTGCAACCGCGCAAAACAACAAGTGGAAATTCGACTACATTGCCATCGAGGCAGGAGCTTATTTCCCCACCAGCGGGCTCGTGCGGGATCGTTTTGGCTCGACGATCGGCCGGATCGGGATTTCGCCGATCATGGTCCGCAGAACGCCCGATTGGCGGCCGAGCTTTGAGCTTGGCTACATGGGCGCAAAGGGAAAGGGCGACCGGTTTGCGGTATTTCCTTTCACGATCGGCGTCCAGAAGAGCTTTGGAGATCCGGACGGGCAGACGGCTCCGTTCGTTAGGGCGGGCGTTGGCCTTGCCTATTTCGACTACGACATCGCGAAGGGCACGGACCCCGTCGCCACTGCCGGGCGCGCAACCGGCCCCATCGTCAAGGGCAAGAAGCTTGGCGCCGTAACGTCGTTCGAGGCGGGCATCATGAGCGGCGACCGCTTCCGAGCCTCCGTCCGTTACTATCTGATGCCCAAACAGAGCGGCATCGACTTCAGCGGCGTGCTGCTATCCGCCAGCTGGGGCGTCTTCCGAATGTAGGCTGAAAGCCAGGGCCCCGTCGGCACACGCTGATGGGGCTTTTTCTTTGGTTCGGCCTACTCTGCCAAGATAGGTTAATGCCCAGAGGGCTCGAGGACACACAGAACCCAACGGAAACCGCCGTGCTCGTGTACGTGAACGAGGACGAGGCTGAAGACCAGATCGTGCAAGAGGAGCTCGAGGGCCTCTGCGAGGCCGCCGCCGTGGAGCCCGTTGCCTCCATCCGGCAAAGGCTAGACCGCCCCCATAAGGGCACCTACCTTGGCAAGGGCAAGGTCGAAGAGGTCGCCGCTTTGGCCGAAGAAGTCGGTGCAGAGGTGGTCATCGTCGACGCGGAGCTTTCGGGAATCCAGAGCCGAAATCTCCAAGAGGCGTTTGGCCGAGGCGTCATCGACCGCACGCAAGTGATCCTTGATATCTTCGCCCGCCGCGCCCGCACCAGAGAGGGCATGCTGCAGGTCGAGCTGGCTCAGCTTTCCTACATGCTGCCCAAGCTCATGTCCGTGTACACCAAGTTTGAGCGGCAGCGGGGCGGCATCGGCATGAGGGGTCCCGGTGAAACAAAACTTGAGAGCGACCGCCGCATGGTGAACGATCGCATCGCAAAACTCAAGGAATCGATCGAGGATGTTAAGCGTGTCCGCGATCAGCAGCGCGCCAGCAGACGCAAGCATCCGTTCCCATTTGCAAGCATCGTCGGCTACACCAGCGCCGGAAAGTCAACGTTGATGAACCGCATGGCGGGCACGGACCTCTTGGCCGACGCCATGCCTTTCGCCACGCTCGATCCTACCACACGCAAGGTGGACCTGCCCGAGGGCTACGCCCTGTTCTTGACCGACACGGTGGGATTCATCCGCAACCTCCCTACGAAGCTGGTCGCGGCATTCCGATCCACTCTCGAGGAGGTCACCTTCTCGGATTTCATCCTGCACGTGATCGACGTTAGCGCGCCTTCATGGGAAGCGCAAAGAGATTCAGTTATTGAGACACTGACCGACTTGAAGGCGGAGGGCAAGCCGGCCATCGTCGTGTTCAACAAGATCGATAGACTGAAGGATAAGACGCAGGCGCGACGTCTTGTCGCGGAATGGCCCAACTCTGTGGCGATCAGCGCTGCGACAGGAGCCGGGATGGACGACTTGATGAATGCACTCGTGCGTCAAGTCAAAAGTCTGCTCAGCCCGGTTCGAGCTCTTGTGCCCTACTCAGAGTCCGCCCTCGTTCAGGACTGCTACGACTTCGGCCGTGTCCACAAAGTCGACTATCGAGAGGAAGGCATCTACCTCGAGGCGGATCTCGTGGCGGAGATGAGCCAAAAGCTGGCACGCTTTACCATCGAAGAATGAGGCTCGACGAATGGCTTCGAAATGCGTGCGCGCGTCTCGATGA
>JAXDKF010000145.1:0-5710 GCA_034667265.1 Fimbriimonadaceae bacterium | reverse complement strand
TGGACGCGGCGCTTGGCTTCTTCTTCCGAATCGTCGTCCTCGTATTCGGGCTCGGTGAACGCGTCGTCGAACCTCGCGCCGAATGCCTCTAGCGCCTTATGCATGAGGTCGTTCGAGATGCCCGTCGGAGCCTTCTTGCGCCGGCGGCGTGCGGGTTTTTCATCGTTGAGAATATCCAGAAGGCGTTCTCTAGCTCGTTGCTCCGCTTCGGGGCGAACGGCCTCGATGCGCTCTCTCTCGACGAGCCGAACAGATGCGCCGACGAGGTCTCGGACCATGGACTCGACATCGCGCCCCACGTAGCCGACCTCCGTGAACTTCGTCGCCTCCACCTTGATAAATGGGGCGCGCGCGAGCTGGGCCAAACGCCGCGCGATCTCCGTTTTGCCCACTCCAGTGGGGCCGATCATGAGGATGTTCTTGGGGAGCACGTCCTCGCGCTCTTCCTGCGGGAGCTGTTGGCGTCGGAAGCGGTTCCTCAGCGCAATCGCCACCGAGCGCTTGGCCGCGTTCTGGCCGACGATATAGCGGTCCAGCTCGGCCACGATTTGCTTGGGGGTCAGCTCCTCAATCGGGAGGCTCATGACCTCAACTTACCTTCGGTCGTTTGCCGTTCGTGGCCTTTTCTGATTTGTGAGGCGGCTTCGATCACTCGGGCGGCTGCTTCCGTGGCTTCTTGGGTGCTGGTTTCATGACCAAATGTGAATCTGAGACCTTCTTTCGCCTCCTCCTCTGAGTAGCCGCACGCGAGGAGCACGTGACTGGGCTCGATGCTGCCTGACGAACATGCAGCTCCGCTGCTGGCACTTACGCCCAGTCGGTCTAGGAGGATGAGCATTGTCTCTGCCGCAATGCCGGGAAAGCGGACGTGGACGTGGCCGGGGAGGATGTCTTCACGGTTTGCAACGCTTGGGATCGCGGCCGTACTATGGAGGCCTTGCTGGAATGCGTCTCTAGCGGCGCGGCGGTTGTCCGGCATCTTTGGGATTTGGCGAACCGCTTCGCCAAATCCGACGATGCCCGCTACACTCTCCGTTCCCGCGCGGAGCTCTCTTTCTTGCCCACCGCCGGTGGTCAATGGCTTGATCATTGTTCCCGCGCGGATGTAGAGCGCGCCGATGCCCTTTGGCCCGTGGATCTTGTGGGCAGAGATGGTGAGGAGATCAGCGTCGATGTCTTGGACGGTCCATGGGCTGCCGAGGAATGTCTGCACCGCGTCGCAGTGGTAGAGAGCGCCGTGGCGGTGCGTGACTCTTGCGACTTCTGCTACCGGCTGCATAGTGCCGAGCTCGTTGTTCGCGTGCATGACGCTGACGAGGAGTACGTCGTCCGAGAGCATCTGCTCGAGTGCGTCCAGCCTGATGCGTGCGAGGCGGTCGACGGGGATGAGCTCTACCTTGTAGCCCAGGCGCTGAAGTATCGAGGCAGTGTGAAGCACGCAGTGATGCTCTGCTGCGCCGAGCAGGATTCTTTTTCTGCGGGTGTTGTCGTTCGCGAGGGCTGCGCCGATGATCGCGAGGTTAGCGGCTTCGGTGCCGCTGGACGTGAAGATCACCTCCGCGAAGAGACAGCCCAGGGCGGTCGAGACGATCTCGCGCGCTTCGTCGATGGCGTCCTTGGCGCGTCGGCCTTCCGCGTGAAGGCTGGAGGGGTTGCCGTAGTTGCTTTGGAGCCAGGGCTGCATGGCTGCCGCCGCCTCGGGGAGAAGCGGTGTTGTTGCTGCGTAATCGAGATACATTCGTTCAGGCAAGGGTTGGGTTCATTGTGGCTTGAGTTGAGTTCGAGTCTTTTGGATGCACCCAGAGAGGCTTAAGCTCCCTTGAGTCGAAGCGAGGTGTTGAGCCTCAGGAGCTTAGCGACGCGTAACCGCGAGTTCTGGCGAGGGAGGCTCCTGAGGCATGGAAAGCTACAGCAGCTTGCGGAAGATTGGGGCGGGGAGGAGGGTGGCGGCATAACGCAGGTAGCTCTTGATGCGCTCCGGGGCGAGGTGGATGGACTCGGCGTAAGCCTTGCGGCCCGCGGCCGGGTTGCCGTTCAGGGCTCGCACGGTGCCGAGGCATGCCCAGTTGTGTGCTTTCGCCCGGCGTAGGTCTTGTTCTGGAAAACGGTCTTTGTCAATCTTGTCGAGCTCTGCCGCGATCCATTCCCTCAACATCTGGTCGTCGCGCCAGATGCGCTCCAGCTTGTGACTGGCATTGTCTCCATGCACCCTGTAGAAGGTCAGAGGCTCCGGCACGAAGCCAACTTGCCATCGTTCGGCGATGCGGAACCACATCTCCCAATCGCCCGAGCCGAAGAACTCTTCGTTGAAGCCTCCGAGCTGATCGAAGCACTCTCGGCGGGCCATTGCTCCGCTGGCGATAATTTTGTTTTGATAAACCAATCCGAGCAGCACGTCGCCTGTTTCGAACCTGGGGAATTCAAATCCGAGGGGCGTGCCCTCCATCGGCTTGCCGTCTCCGTCGATGAACGATCCATCGGTATGGACCAGGCCAACGTTTGGATGGCTGTCGAGGAGCTCAACTTGCTTCTGCAGCTTTTCCGGGGCCCAAAGGTCGTCGTCGTTAAGAATGGCTATGAACTCGCCTTTGGCGTGTGACAGGGCGACGTTGATGCTGCCATACGTGCCGAGATTCTTCTCGTTGAACATGCGAGTGACGGGTTCTGAACGCTGCGACAACCATTCGCGCGTGCCGTCGGTCGAGCCATCGTCGATCGTGATGATCTCCCAGTCTTTGTAGGTCTGGTTGAGCACACCTTCGTATGCCGCAGGCAGGAAGCGGAGGTGGTTGTAACAGGTGACGAGGACGCTTACGCGGGGCATTTGATTAGCAGTGAGCGGTGAACGGCGAGCAGTGAGCAGTCCTCTCACACGCGAGCAAGCGGTCCTTCCAGTCGGATGCGTCGGGGCCGCTATGCTGCGCTCGAGATGACCAAGTCATCGCGTTCTCACCTCGATCGACCAATCGGCGATGTCGAGATCGGGATCGGGGGTGTCGCCGGTCGGCTCGAGATTGCTGAAACGGGCGTTATCGTAAACGCCGCTACGATCCAGCGGGATCACGACGAAATCGTTGATGTGGCCGGGGTCCAACGTGTTGCCAAGCGCATCGTAGACCTTGGTGCCTGGGTCGTTTCCTCGTGGAACGCGGTCCATCGTGAGGAAGTTCACCTGCATCGACTGCAGCAAGGGCGCTTCTGCGACGCTCGCGGCGATCTGGTTGAGATCCACCTCGAACTGGAGGATCTTGTCGCCGGGGTTCACTGTGCGAAAGTTAACCGGCACGCCGATCTGGGTGAATTGCAGCATGTTGGCGTCGCGGAATCGGTAGATGATGTAGTTGGGCGAGGTGAGCGGGTCCCATCGGATGAAGACCTCTGCGGTGCCCGCCACGAAGCCGTTGCCCCACGGCTGGCTAATGATCGGAATGGGTCCTTGCGTCGTAGGGTTCGCGTCCGTCGATGGGTGCATAGCGATGATGTAGACGTAGTTCGGGTTGATCACACCCGCGACGGTCATCGTGAAGACCAACCGCTTGGTGGGCGTGGTCGATCCCGTGCTCGGAAACTTGGCGCAGCCGGTGAGAAAGCAGGCAAGGAGCGAGACTAGGAGCAGCAGCCGGGATGTGAGCGCTGGGCTCCTCAGGATGACAAGGAAATTCAAATGAGGCCCTCGGTGTAGTAGAGGATCCGGTGGCAGGCTTCGCAGGTCGCCAGGCGGCCCTCTCTTGCGCCCTCGATAGACTTGACGGGCAGCTTCATGCCGCACATTTCGCACGTTCCGATCTTGGTCACCTTGCTCATCCCGATTCCGTCGTGTTGCTGACGAATGGTGTCGTAACGCGCTAGCGTTCCCGGGTCCACGGCTTTTGCCACTTCCGGCCGGGTGGCACTGAGCCGCGCGAACTCCGACTTCAGGCGCTCTTGCTCTTTGACAACTCGCTTCTGGTAGTCGGCTAGCTCGGCTTTCTTAACCTCGAGGCGCTTCGCTACCTCTTGAGCGATGGCATTTGCGGCGGGGACGAACTCCCAAAGCTCGAGGATACGCCCGTCCATGTCGGATCGCTGCCGGTTAAGGATCTTGATCTCTTTCTCGAACGCCTCGACCTCGCGAGGGTTGATGATTTGTCCGCCGTACAGGTCCTTGTCGATCTTCTTGAGCTTGTCGGCGATGCCCTTTTGCTTCAACTCGAGATCGGTTAGCTCGGATGAAAGGCTCTTCGCCTCGCCACCTTTCTCCGCGAGCTCGTCTTCGAGCGCTTTGATCTCGGCCATGATGCGGCTGCCGGGATCGAGGGCGGCGGCGCGCTTGCGGGTCTCCACGAGCCCCGCGTCGATCTCATGCAGCTTCCAGAGTCTCTGCAAAAGGGGGGAAGTCATAGGAGGATTATGACTTCGAGCCGTTCAGCTCTCTTTGCGGGGCCGCGGCTTGCTTCGGGCTCGCCTTCCAAAACCGATAACGGAGGAGGGTGAAGAACGCCACGGGTGCGTCGTGCCAGCGGATCTTTTTACCGGCCGCCTTGCTGCGAGGCTCGTAGTTGATGGGGACCTCTTGGATGCGCTGCCCCATGCGAATGGCCTTGGCGGTGACCTCCGGACAGAACTCGAAACGGTTGCACCTTAGCTCCATGTCAACCAGTAGATCGCGGCGCACTGCTTTATAACAGGTTGCTTCGTCGGTCAGGGCCTGCCAGTAGGCCATGCGGACCGTCGCCGCGAGAAGGACGTTGACCAGCTTGTTGGCGACGGCCATGGTCTTAGGCAACCCCTTGGAGAACCGTGTGCCATAGACGACTCCGGCTTCGCCCTTGAGAATGGGCTCCACGAGCTTGGGTATTTCCTCGGGGAAGTATTCGAGGTCGGCATCCTGGATGATGACGACTTTGCCGTCGGCGTGAGGAAGGGCTTTGCGGATCGCCGCGCCCTTGCCTGTGCGGGCCGGGTTGGTGAGGATCGTGATGCGATCCTTGTAGCGGCTAAGGATCTCAGGGGTCTTGTCGGTGCTGCCGTCGTCTATTACGATCACCTGTTTGGTGATGGGCAGCGCGAGGAGACGGTCGACCACCTCAGCGATCGTGTCTTCCTCATTGAGCGCCGGCACGAGCACGGTCACATCGGGCGCATCGGTGCTCGGCATTGGGTTTAAGTTTACGCTCCAGCTTGAAAACTAGGCGCAGTGGTCTCTTCCTACGTCAACCTTCATCTTTCTTCACCGGGATCGTTGTGTTCCCTGAAGCAACCAGCCGGTCTTGGTCTAATTGCACCTGGCGTACCTGGATCGCACCGTAAAGATGCAGGTCCTTGTCGAGGTCGACCACTGGGTTCAGCGTTTCCAAGAGAGTCTTCGCGGCAAGCTCGTCGGCGGGGTTGCCTTCGAAGCTGATTCTGGCGTCTGTGAGGGCAAGCTGTGTTGGGGTTGCGGCGGTGAGCTGGGCATCTACCGTGAAGTTAGCTTTGACGATCAAAAACTCTCCGTAGCCTTCGACGGTGACTCTGCCGTTGGTGAGGCGGACCGAGACTCGCTTGATCTCATGGAATTTCTTGAGAATGAAGTTCTCCAGGTCTTTGGCCAGAACGGTCACTGAGCCTTCGCCCGTGCCGCTGCGGCTGAGCCGCATTTTGCCCTTCTTTGTTGCGAGGGGGAAGTCGAAGCGGCAGTCGGGGATGTGGGCTTCTAGGGACTCGATGCGGAGACCGGCAAGGAAGAAGT
>JAXDKF010000144.1:0-4482 GCA_034667265.1 Fimbriimonadaceae bacterium | reverse complement strand
CCAGAAGGCGCTGGAGAAGGCGTACACCGCCCAGGGTACGAGCGGGGAAGGCATCGACGCGAAATTCGCGGCATCGGACGAGCTGCTCTCTCAGATTTGCGATCACTACGACACCCGAAAGTGGTTCAGCATCTCGCAAGATCTTGGTGGCGGCGCACTCATCAAGATGCCTTTCTAGGCGCTGGGCTTTGGGCTCGAGGCTCTGGGTCCCAACTACGATTTCCGCTCCAAAGTCGTCACGGCAGAAAGCCTCGAGCCTCAAGCCTCAAGCCACGAGCCCCGAGCCCCGAGCCTACACCGCCGATGCCCGTTCAACGTGCTCCACATGCGTGTAAACACTTGCAGTCTGCCGCAGCGGCTTGGGCCGGAACCGCCGATCCGGACGTCGCGCTCTCTTGGACACGAACGGCCTCTCGAACACGAACCAGAAAGCGGTGCAGAGTCCAAGGATGATGGGCAACCCGAAAACCAGCAGGTACTTGGTCGCGGCCAGCGGATCCTGAGCCATGGCAGGGCGGAACAGATAGAGCGGCTGCAGGATCGGGTGATGCATCAAATAGAGGCTATAGGAAATCGCCCCTAGCCCGACGAGCGGCTTGCAGCCGAGCACTTTATTTAGCCAAAGCTTCTTAGAGATCGTGCCCGCGTACAGAACGCCAACTAGCGCAACTCCGATCAAGGCGTCACAGAGCGGCATGATCAGCCGGTTGTTCAACCCCACGTAGCATGCGAACGCGGCAATGCCCGCCACCAGGAGCGCAGCGAAGGCGTTAGGCCCGCGCCATGAAGGCGGCTTGTACGCGAGGTGCGCGCCCGCCATGCCCATCGCGAACAGCGCCAGATACCACGGGTACAGCTTCTCGGATCTCGGAAAGGCAATCAACACGGAAACGGAAATGGAGCACGCCAGCAAGAACGTAGAGGGCCGGCCCGCCTTCGCCAACAGCCAGACGAGGAGAGGGAAGAGGAGGTAGAGCTGGCACTCGATGGCGATGCTCCAGAGCACTCCGTTGATCTTGTACATCCAGTCTGGCGAGAAGTTGTGATACATGAAAACGTGCGACTGGATGGCGTCGGGAGTGACCGGCAGATAGAGGCTGAACGGCAAGCCTTGACCAAGCGGTGTGATGAACAAGGCCACCAAAATGGAGAGCGCTAGACACGCATAGTAGGGCGGCAGGATTCGCAGTGCCCGGCGCTTGAAGAACCGCACCGGATTCGTGAGATCGCCGTTGCCTCCATTGAAGAGTGACATCTGCAGGCAAAAGCCGGAGATCACGATGAACGCCGCGACCGCGAGGTGCCCGTAGCCAAAGGGCTGCATGACTGCGCGCAACCAATCTGGACCTGTGCCCTTCACACCTAGGAACACGCCGGGATCGGCGATAGAGCAGATGTGGCCGAGCACCACGTAGAGTGCGGCCAGCCCTCGGAGACCCTCGATGAAGATCAGCTTCTCGCCAGCCGACCGGGCCGCCTTTTGCCCCATGCCTTTATGATGGCGCATAGGCACTTCTACGGGGGTCCGTGGGCGGTGGATTTCCTGCATCGAATCGCATGAGGGCCAAGCTCGTCCAATGCATATGGTACGGATGGTGACGGCGTTGAGCCTCGCGGCTTTGACGATAAGCGGCTTTGGACAGGACCCGGACAAGCCCACAAACTGGCAAACCTACGAGACGGGGCAGAACTCTAAGGCCACGGAATACAAGACTTTCGTGATCCGCAACCAGAAGCAGTGGGCAGACTATTGGCGTCACGCTCATGGAGGAGTTCCGCCCCGACCGAAAGGTGTGGACTGGCGGAGAAACGAGCTGCTTGCGATCCACCTCGGTCAGCGCAACACCGGCGGATATTCGGTCTATGTGGGAGGCGTCGTGCCGATTGCGCCGCGCAAGTACGAGGTCAGCGTTGTGGCGCACGAGCCACCTCCAGGCACGATGGTGGCCCAGGCGCTCACGAGCCCGTACGTGGTCGTAAAGCTTCCGCGGAATCTGGGCGCCTACTTCATCACTCGCGAAGTCGACAAGCCTGACGGGACCAATCCGGATCCGCGGCCGAGAACACCACCTCTCTAAACGATAGAAGGTCAGCCCTCGAGGGCGCCCTTTTATTTGGAGATCAGGCGCTCTTTCGACGCCGGAGAAGCGCGGCTGCTCCGAGTCCTAAAGCGAGCAACGTCGCCGGCTCGGGCACGGGGTTGGTCTCTAGGATCGCGACGTGCCACCCGAAGTAGTCGCCGCCTGGCGAGGTGATGCCGGCGGTGTTCGCGCCTGCTACCGTCAACACATCGAAGCTGAGGATGCTGGCGTTGTCGCCCAAGTTCGCGTCGATCGGGCCGCCGACCGCGGTCCCATTGAATGAAACCACTTCGCCCGTCTCGCCGTTGTTGTCGGCCTCCGTGTAGATACTCAGCTTGCCGGGCCCAGCGCCAAAGCCGCTGAAGTGAGCAGCTCCATCATGGTTCTCGTCGATGCCGACCACGCCGTCCGCTATCGAGACACGGCCAAGCGCGAGGCTCGGGTCTGAATAAACAATTGCAAGGGCAAGCCCGTACGAGCCGTTGAATCCTCCGCCGTTTACGGAGTAATCGCCGTTGCCGGTGACCAAGCTCGTGACATCCCACTTGAAGCCGTAGGCGCCGTTGTCCGGTCCGAAGTGAGCTGTGGTGCCGAGCATAGGCGTTCCGTTGAAAACGATGCTGACGGCGCTGTCGTTGAACCAGTTGTTCGAGTAGAGAAAGACCTTCTCGATGGTGGCCCCCGCCGGGACCGTCGAGACGGACATCGTGGCCGTAAACCCGCCGGCTCCCGAAAAGGCGATACCCGTGAGAGAGCTGCCTACATGCCCATCGATGGCGTACGATTCGACGAGGTCAGCCTGAGACAAGGTGGCCGCCGCAAACAGACCAACAGCAAGATAGGAACGGAACTTCATCTACTCTCCAGAAGCAAGCGGAACGTGATCCGCAACGCAATTGCATGCAGTTTGACATTTATGCTGACGACTTTGTACGTTTGGCGACAGACTCTGGGGGATCGCTCTCGAAAGCCCGCCGCTATTGCGCAGCCGAGTTAGCCAGCGCGAGAACGTTTTGAGACGTCTTGAAGTGGGTCTTGGCCACTAGGCTCAGCTTCTCAGGCCCGTATTTCTGAACGAACCTGGCTCCCGCCCTCACCACAAGGTCCGAGGCGCCCTTGGGAAGCTCCATACCGAACTCTTCTCCGAGCCTCTTCAGCCGCGTGAGGAACTCGGCGCGGGCCAGGATCGAGGCGCAGGCCACCGCAACATCGTCCTCAGCCCGCACGCGAGACTCGAGCTGCACCGCGCGGCCTTTCTCGAAAAGCGCTCGTTTGAGCCCGGCCGGATCGGCGAACTGATCGGAGATGACAAGGCTTACAGGACACTGCTCCAGCACGTTTTCGATGGAACGCGCATGGCCCCACGCGAGGAGTTTGTTCAGATTCCTGAAGTTCGAGTAGAGCTCGTTGTACTTGGCCGGGCCGATCGCCACGATCGCGTGCGGGCAGGTTCGCTTGATGACCTGGGCAAGCCGAAGCGACACGGGATCGGTGAGCTTCTTGGAGTCCTTCACGCCGTCGAGCTCGGCGAGGTGCTCGGGTCCTACGCAGCACGCTGCGATCACTAAGGGACCGAAGAAGTCGCCCTTGCCGCTTTCGTCGACGCCGATGTGGGGTTCCATGGGGGAAGTCGTAAATCGTAAATCGCGATACAGAACCGCGCCTGAATTCTGCGCGATTTCAATGAGCAAATGCGGTCATGCGATGTCCGAGTTAGAGTTGCTCAGTCGTGGTCGGACGCTCCGGGCGATTTACGATTTACGCTTAAGCGAACGCCAACTCTTTCAATCCTGGCGAAGCCGTGTACGCCGCCTCGGTCTTTCCCTTCACTTCTTCTTCCGTCACGCCGGGCGCAAGCTCGATCAGCGTGAGACCCTTGCCACGGTCGACTTCGAAGACGCAAAGGTCCGTGATGATCAGGTCCAGGCACTCCTTGCCGGTGAGCGGGAGCTTGCATTCCTTCAAGACCTTCGATTCGCCGGCTTTGTTGGTGTGCTCCATCACCACCACCACGCGCTCGACGCCGGCGACCAAGTCCATTGCTCCACCCATGCCCTTGACCATCTTGCCGGGGATCATCCAATTGGCCAGGTCGCCTTTTTCGCTGACCTCCATCGCGCCCAGGATTGCCAGGTTGATGTGGCCACCGCGGATCATCGCGAAAGAATCCGCTGAGGAGAAGAAGGATGTGCCCGGGATCTCCGTTACGGTCTGCTTTCCCGCGTTGATGAGGTCGGGGTCCTCGTCGCCTTCGTACGGAAACGGGCCTAGGCCGAGCATGCCGTTCTCGCTCTGGAGGACAACGTCCATTCCCGGCGGGATGTAGTTGGCTACGAGCGTCGGGATTCCAATTCCAAGGTTCACGTAGAAGCCGTCGCGAAGCTCTCTGGCGGCGCGCTGG
>JAXDKF010000143.1:0-4223 GCA_034667265.1 Fimbriimonadaceae bacterium | reverse complement strand
TCGCGATTTCTGTCGGAGAATATTCTCATGCGTTTCCCCTTCGTGACCCTTGCCTTCCTGCCTGCCCTCGCCCTAAGCCAAGTGCCTGTGCTAGAGACACCCGTGGCGCCGCCCGATTTCCAGTTCCGCATTTACTCGACGGTGTTTCCCGTGTCCGTCGAGCGCAACGGCGTTGTAAGTAGGCAAGTGAACGTCACGTCGGGCGGCATGAATATCCTTGGGGACGCGGCGAATGAGCCTTCGCTGGCCGTCGATCCGCTCAATCGGAGCCGGATGGCCATCGGCTGGAGACAATTTGATTCGATAAACAGCAGCTTTCGTCAGAGCGGCTACGGCTGGTCCACGGACGGAGGGCTGAACTGGAACGCGAGCACGCTGAACCCAGGCGTATTCGGAAGCGATCCCGTACTCGTTTCGGATCGGAACGGCCTCTTCTACTACCTCGGCTTGGGATTCGACTCGGCGAGCCAGTTCCAGTTCTATCTGTATCGCCAGAACCCCACCGAGACCACCTGGAGCTCGCCGCTAACCGCACTCGGCGGCGACAAGCAGTGGCTTGCGGCGGACACCACTGCCGGAAGTGGACGCGGCATCCTCCACTCGGTTTGGAGCGCCTATGCCTCGTCCTACGGGAGCCCGACCTTCACGCGATCGCTCGACCACGGAGCGTCACTCGAGGATCCGGAGGATGTGCCGGGGCAGCCTACATTTGGAACCGTAGCCGTCGACGGCATCGGGCGTGTGTTCCTTGGCGGCATCGCGCCGTATGGCTCCGGATTCGTAGTTGCGCGTTCGAGCAACGCCAAGTACGCGGCCGTCACCCCCACGTTCGATTTTGTTAAGCCGGTAAGCCTGAACGGCAACTACATATCCGGTGCGCCGATCAATCCAGCCGGACTTGGCGGGCAGGTCTGGACTTGCGCGGATAGCACCTCCCGCAGGTTCAAGAACAACGTCTACATGCTCGCAACCGTGAAGCAGAACGGCTCGACGGATCCGGCGGACGTCATGTTCGCGAGGAGCGAGGACGGCGGCCTGACCTGGAGCGCGCCTGTGAAGGTCAACCGGGACAACCTCGGCCAGGTCGCGTATCAGTGGTTCGGCACCTTGTCGGTTGCGCCCAACGGACGCCTCGATTGTTTCTGGCTGGACACCAAGTACGACGCTACGCCCGCGACACCCACAACCTCGACCCTGGTTTACAGCTCGTCTATCGACGCGGGTCGGACATGGACCAAGCAAACGCAGATCTCGCCGGCGTTCAAGCACGGCATCGGCTATCCGCAGCAGCAGAAGATGGGCGACTACATGCAGTCGGTGTCATCCAATACCGGGGCGGGGCTTGCCTACGCGGCCACCTTCAATGGCGAGGAAGACATCTGGTACCTGTTCAAGTCGAATCGCTCGGCGCCTCCGAATCTTCCCTGATCACATAAGCGTGTACGGATCCACGTCGATCACGGCCTGGACGTCCTTGCCTCCCAAACCGAGCAGGACCAGGCCGATATCTCGAGCGTGCCGCCCGGGATCCATTTTGAGGAGCACGTGCCTGCGCCAGCGGTTCTGCAAGCGTTCCAAAGCGCAGTCCACGGGGCCGAGCACTTCCACGCCTTCCAGGGCATGAAGAAGGGCCGCCGCCTCGCCCGAAGCTTCGAGCACCTTGCTCCGCGACGCGCCGGTGAAGATGACATTGACGAGGCGGCAGAACGGCGGATATCCCGCCTCCTTCCGCTCGACGACAGCGCCTTCGTAGAAGGCAACGTAATCGTGCGTCTGCGCAAACTGCACCGACGGATGCTGCGGGTTGAACGTCTGGATCACCACGTGGCCTTCGGCAACTCCACGGCCCGCGCGTCCGGAAACCTGCGAGAGGAGCTGGAACGTTCGCTCGCCCGCCCTGAAATCGGGAATGTTGAGGGAAAGGTCCGCCGCGATCACGCCTACGAGCGTGACGTTTGGGAAGTCGAGTCCCTTCGCGACCATCTGCGTGCCCACGAGGATGTCGATGTCCCCTCCTCGGAACCGGGCAAAGATGTCCTCTAGGGCGCCTTTCTTGCGCGCAACGTCTCTATCTAGCCGGGCAACGGTGGCTTGAGGAAACAGCTCGGTGACGACCTCCTCCACCTTCTCTGTGCCCACGCCAAACGGGCTCACGCGAAGGCTGCGGCACTTTGGGCATTGGTCTGGGGGATTCTCGCTGTAGCCGCAGTGGTGGCATCTGAGCCGGCGGTCCCGGCGGTGAAAGGAGAGCGAGACCGCGCAGTTTCGGCACTTGGCTTGATAGCCGCAGTCGCGGCAGATGATGAACGGCGCATATGCGCGGCGGTTGAGGAACAGGATGACTTGATGCCGTTGCGCTACGGTTTGCTCGATGCGTTTATGCAGGTCGTCGCACAGCAACGCGGGACGTCCTTCGCGGTATCCCTGGCCGAGATCGTCGATGTGGACCTCTGGCAACTTTGCGCTGGCCGCGCGCTCCGGGAGGCTCAGCAGTGTCAACTTGCCTTGGTCAGCCTCATAAAAGCTTTCTATGCTTGGGGTCGCTGAACCTAGCACGACGGGACATCGGTGCATTGCGCCGAGCTGAAGGGCCAGGCGCTTGGAGTGGTAGCGCGGAGACGACTCTTGCTTGTAGCTGGCTTCATGCTCCTCGTCGACGATGATCAGTCCGAGGTTGTCGAGCGGGGCAAACAGCGCGCTGCGGGCTCCAAGAACGACCGGCGCTTGCCCGTTGCGTGCGCGCATCCAGTTCCTCAGGCGCTCGCCAGGAGGCAGGTCGGAGTGCAAAACGGCCACCTTGGACCCGAACCGCTCACGCAATCGACCGATGCCCTGCGCGGCAAGCGCGATCTCCGGCACCAGATACAGGATCTGCCGGCCGGCGCGGAGAGCCTCCGCGGCTGCTCGCAAATACACCTCGGTCTTTCCGCTTCCGGTTACCCCAAAGAGCAGGAAGGGGCGGAACTCTCTCGTCTGGATAGCATCCGACACCGCATCGATCGCGAGTTGCTGGTACCTGTTCGGTTGTGGAGGCTTGGCCACGATTTGCTCGTCGGCCGCAACGGTTTCCAGCAACCCGACTTCGGTCAGGGCTTTGAGCGTCGCGTCGGTCACACCGGCCAGGCCCTTGATCTCACCCGGCGAGAAACTGGACCGCTCGGCCGTTTGTAGGCGCATGAGCGTCAGCGCTTGAGCGGGCTTGCGCTTGCCTTCATGGGTGAGGAAGTCCTCGATCCGCTTCTCATCAGCGGATAGCCGAAGCAGGCGCTCGCCACCCTTCTTTTCCTCGAATGGAGCGATCTCTAAGGTCTGCTCCACGATTCCTTTGCCCTTCAACAGCTTGAGAGCACGGGCGGTCGCGGCCGGGAGCTTCTTCGATTTCGTGTCGTAAATGGTGCCGCCAGACTCCTCGAGAAAGCGAACCACCTCCTTCTGCAACGGAGTGAGCGGAGCCTTCTCTGGCCGAGGCACAAGACTCCACGCGGTCACGAGCCGTTCGCGAGCGCCGGGAGGGATCGCCCCCGAAAGCGCGATCGGCAGGGGGCACAGATACTCGTCCGCAACGAACTTGGCCAGTTCCACCAGCGCGGCCGGCAAGCTCATGCCGCGGACCTTCGCGGTAGGCGGTTTTAGGCTCGTTAGCGGGAAGCCAAGCTCTTCTTCTGTCGCCTCGTAGACCTCGGAAGCAAAACCGAGCGCGGTCCTGTTACCGAGAGGCACGATCAGCCCTTCGCCTTCCTCAACGTCCGGCGTGGCTTGGTACGTGTACACCGCCTGAGCGCCGCCGGAACGCGGGTCGATCACCACGTCCACGACGCGCTCGGAGCCGTTCATTCGCATTTCAGGAGCCGAAGCCGGTCGGAAAGCTTCCGGAAGCGCTCGCGTTGCTCCCCCGCTGCTTCTCTATCGCGCTCAACCACTTCTGGTTTAGCCCTCTGCACGAACGTTGGGTCTTGGAGCCGGGCATCGAGCTTCTCCAACTCCTTTCCGATCTTGTCCAGCTCTCGTTTGGTGGTCTCGCAGAGCTTGGTCTCATCGACCAGGCCCGTGATGGGGAGGTGCACGTCCACGCCTTCGGCCGTCGCCGTGAAGTATTGGCCGTGTGGAGGCTTGCCGGGCAGTAGCTCGACGGTCCAGCCTTGAGACTTGAGGATCGACTCGCACCCCTGCAGATCGCCTTCGTAGTACGCCTGCGGCACTTGCTCGCGCGGGGTGATCTCGAG
>JAXDKF010000142.1:0-7113 GCA_034667265.1 Fimbriimonadaceae bacterium | reverse complement strand
AAGCTCGGGTTGTCGTATGTCCCATGGACGAGCACGACGGGCGGGCGAACGAGATCGATCGAGCCAGATTTCTCCCCACCATCGCCGGTCTTGACAGTGAACGAAATCTTCTTTGGGTTCGAACCGTGGCCGAAGTATGTGGGTGGACGGTACAGCGCCGCTGCCCCATAGCCGCCCTTGATTTGGCGCAGGGCAGTGGTGACCGTGGCCGATCCTTGGGCCTTGAAAATAGATGAGCCGCTATTCAGGGGGTAGAGGGCGCCCCCAGCCCCGCCAACGGTAAACGTCGCGTCGCCGGCCTTACTGCTTGCGGCAGTAACTACGAGCATGGAAACGCCGTCGGCCGCGACCCCCGAAACGGGCGGTGCATCGGTGAACAGGCGGTCGAAGCCAGAGATGTCGCCGCCCCCGGCAAGAAAAGAAACGTCGCCGCCGGTTTTGGTAGCGTCGGAAATGCGAAGCTCCGCACTCGATGCCGCATGCTCTCCTGGCGTGAACACCCAAGTGACGTAGCCCTTCCAACTGGAATACTTATCTGAGCTGGAAGGCGAGGCGTCGAACTGGAAGGACACCTTTTGGGCTCCCGCGACTGGCTGAAACGTAAAGGAGAAAGTCTGCGAGCTTCTCGGCGGATCCCACGGGTCGCGCACACCACGCGAGAAGAATGTCTTGCCATCGGCGCAACGGTCCGCGTGGAAGCCAAGCATCATCTTGGATGCGCTGATCGAGATCTCCACCTTGTCGCCTTCGGCGTAATGGTCTTGCACTCCGGAAATAGTGGTGCTTCCTGAGCCTTTACTGTCGCTCGGGTCGGAGAAGCTGATGCCTCCGGCGCTGAGAGTGAAGTTCTTGATCTCCGTCATCGGCCCCCAGAAGTCGCTGGCGCCAAACTGTGGGCCAGGGGAGCTCCAAACGCGTGCCTGATGCCCAGAGGTGACCGGAGTGGGAATTCGCGTGACGGTCATCACGGCCCCGTCCGGTACAACGTAGGGGTCGGTGATATTGGCGGGCAGGGGCAGCGCGAAGCAGGCTACAAGAAGGGCTAGCATTTTTTCTCCGACTTCAAGCGTTAACTCCCGGTCTCTCCTCCGCCGACCGAAGCCCTTGCCTTTCAGCCACCTACCGGCTTAAAGGGCAGCTCGACCGTGTGCTCGAGCACGCCATTAGGAGCAAAGGTTCCGAGAACGATCCAGGGCTTGTCGTGCGCCGGGCGGACGCGCAGAACGGCGTGGGTGGTGACCTTTGGCGAAGCCTTGTCATAGACAAGGGTCAGGTGGTTCTCAAAACCTTTTGCAAGGAGGTCATTCAGGTTTAGCGTGGCGCTTGTATCGAACTGACCCATCACTTTTCCGTTCAGCTTTACCGTTAGAGTCGCGCCACCTGTCGAGGTGAAGTCCACCACCGCCTCGTCATAACCCGTGTCGACTGGCCTGAGCACAGGGTCCGACGCAATTGCGCCTTTGGACGGCACACGGGCATTTCCGGCAGCCTCTTTGAGCGACGCAACTTCTCGTTCAAGGGCGGCAATGCGGGCCTCGAGAGCCGCGATCCTGGCGTCCGATGAAGAGCCGCCTACAGTCGACCCAGGCCTCCCACTCCCTCCAATGCCTCCCGTGCTTCCACCGGGTCTTCCGCCGGATGATCCCGGGTTGTTAGCGGCCTCCTTCTTTGCCGCCACAGCAAGCTCTACGAACCGATTGTCGATGTCGAAGTCCCGCGGCATGGCGAAGTTGATGGCGTCTTCGATGTCGGTGATTGCCGTGTCCGCGAAGTGCGCAAGGATCTGCGTCGTCACATCGTGGGCGAACGGGCTCGGAAGTCCGGCCTGCTTCAGGACCTCCTCGATGGTCGCGGCAGACGCACCCTCGCCGGCGACGAGCATGACGTGGTCGGCAAGCCATTTAGGAATCCGCACGAGAGGCTTGCTGGAGTCGGGAACCACCAGACCCAAGAGCACGGCGGCGCCTTCATCCACATAGGCGGTGTCGAAGTGCTGATATCCGTCGGCGAGCCAGGTCGCGGCAACATTCGCGGGCGTGTACATCTTCCATTTCAGGAAGTCGTACATCTTGCCGACCGCCGCGTCTCTCTCGGCGTTCGTGACACTGCCCTTCAAGCCGTACCGTTCGATGGCGTAATACACGGCGTGCCCTCCGGCGCTTCTCGCCATGCTCGAGTCGCCATTTTTTGCGAGAGACTCGGCGCGATGTTCATATCCGGGATGGTCCTGGCTACAGGGCGGATAGGTCTGCGCCAGTACCGCTGGAACGAGAGCGACGAAGAAAACGATTGCGGATGTAACCCGGAGGAAATGCTTCATTTGAATACTCGGCCAAGTTTACGGCCACAGCAAGGATAATACAAGTTGCACTTTGAAACGCGATAAAGGGATCAAGTGGCAGTCAATTCCACGTGTAGCCGGGTCCGAATGCGGAGCCGCGGAAGGCGCGCGCGTAGCGCGATCCTTTCCGCTCCAGAATCAGGAACTCCACGCACTCGCCAAAGCTGCCGACTCCGACAAGCACCACTTCCCTATTCCCGTCGCCATCCACATCTGTCGAATCCAAGAGCCGCCAGCTCTCGCCGGTTCCGGGCAGCGAGAACAGCACCTGAAATCCTCCGGCCGTGGTCGGCCGGCCCACGAGTAGCATGGACCGAGTCTTCATAGTGCCTTCGCGCTCGACAACGTCAAGGGAGGCGACGATTTCCGGCTTGCCCTTCCCGTTCAGGTCCGTTAGCTCGAAGCTCTTGAGAATCATCCCTTCGATCTTGTCCAACTTCCACGTACGGCCAGCGATCCGGACAGCCTCCTTGTTTAGAGCGTCGTTGTACGATTGGAGGGCGTCAGCCGTTGGCTCCTCCACCATCGCGTCGCCACGATAGACGTCCACGGCCAGGAACGGCTGCAGGCTTATATAAGGATTGCTGTGCTTGCCCTGCGACCAGCTCACGAGCGCATTCCGAAGGACCCTCGGATTGAGCTTCCCGCCTAAGCCGAGTTGACGAGAGTTGACGACGGGAAAAAGCCTGGAGGGCAAAGTTGAGCTCCCACTCCCACTCGCACCGACATCCCGCAGTAGTCCGCGGCCGTGATTCGATTCACGAGAAGCGACCCCGCCAATTGGCCGTGCTGAAAGATCGTGTAGGCATCTCCTATCTGAAGAAACTCAGGGCGGTAGACCTGATCGAGAGGAGATTGAGAAGACGTGTAAGTCCCATCGCGATACAACGCGATCGGATAGATCTCCGCGCGCACCTTCGGTGGATTAATTGAGGGAAAGCTGTCGGTAACTCGAACGAATGCGGCGGCTATCCTGATCGGCGCGGATTGAGCCAGGAGGAGAGTCAGCGCTACGCTTGCAACCATAGAGGATCAACCAGAGTACGGCGTCGGATGCCACTCGTTGCGAATGTCGCTTTCTGCATGCGAGGAGGTACTCGTATAAATTATCGCGTACGTGGAACTCTCTACAAGCCTGTGCCTCAAAGAAATAGGGTGGGGGACTTCATGACGAAGGATTTAAAGCAGGAAACACTTGCTGGTAGCGGGGTGATCGACAGTATCGTATTGGCGGAGAGCAGGCCAGATTCTGGTTCTTCGCTGCAATTGCTGAAGAACCCGGGGGGCCTTGAGCTCGTCGCCCACTTCTCAGAGCACGAGCACGTTTACCGGTGTACTCCATCAGGACTGCTCAACGCGCTAATGGGCGCCAAGACGCACGTGGGGTGTGCGGACGGAATGTGCCAGATCAGCGCCAATGCCGAGGAAGTGACGTTCGTCGTGCAGCCTTGGCGCGGTGAGATCGTGAGGTTCATCATTCCCAGACTGCTTTTCGAATCGGCGTTGTCTCTGGTGGGTTCCGGGCTGAAAACGCCAGACTCCCCCGCAAGCAAAGCCAGGCTTTACTGAGAATTGCTGTAAAGTTGAAGGGCGCCGGCCTCGGCGCTAGGTGGTCTATGAAGGTTCTTCCCCGCATTGTCCTGCTCGCGTTCGCGTTCGCTTCTTGTCTGGCCAACGCCCAATTTAATCTGGCAGGGCCCGCCGCCAAGATGACCGTCCTCATGAATCCGGACGTGCAAAAGGAGCTCAAGCTCTCGGGCGACCAGAAGAAGCAGCTTCAGAAGATCCTAAAAGACGCAACCTCCAATCCAACCGCCGCCATGTCCGGGACGATGATGCCTGGCGACTTCATGAGCGCAATGGACGCGAAATTCCTGGCTGTGCTGGACGAGCCGCAGACCACCCGCCTTACCGAATTGTGGGTCCAGTACGAGGGCCCGTGCGTGCTGAAGGACAAGGTAGTTGCGGAGAAGGTCGGCTTGAAGGACGATCAGCCCTCCAAGATCGCGGAGATTTGGGGCGCTTACGAGCAGGAGTTCATGGAGGGCATGCGCTCGCCTTCGGGCTCAAAAGGGCTGAAGAAGAAGCGCAAGGCCGCGAACGAAGCGACGCTCGCCATCCTCACGGCGGAGCAAGCGGCGACCTACGAGGCCATGAAGGGCAAAGAGTTTAAGTTCAAGACCAAAAAAGAGATCTGATTTTGGTTTTTGGAATTTGGATTTTGGATTGTCGAGCCAAGCCGCCGAGTGAAACGAGTCAGACCGCCTTGGCACGTCGCCGTGCATTCCAAAATCCAAAATCCTAAATCCAAGTTCAAACCAGCTCCCGCTCCATGAACACGACGACCGGCTTGAGGTAGTCAGGAAAATCCGGGGGCGGTGCAACGTCCTTGAAACCCTCGCCTCGATAGACGTCGTGTGCGTGGGTCATGAGTACGTAGCTGTCCAGATACATTCGGTGGTACCCGGCTTGTCTCGCTTCCCCGATCAATGCGGAAACCAGCTTTTGGCCGATCTGGTGTCCGCGCGCCGTGGGCCGAACAAAGAGCCTCTTCAATTCGCAAGTCTCTCCTTCGAGGGGCTTGAAGGCTACGCATCCAACAATGTCCTCGTCTAGGCTTGCCACCAGGAGGCAACCGCTTGGCTTAGCATAGGGTCCGGGCAACGTTTCTATCTCAGTGTCGAACTGGAAGAAGGTCGGAGCGTCAGCCGCGTCTTCGGCGAGACCCAACGCCCACGCCGAATACTCTCGAAGCAGCTCTTGCAAGCCAGGGATCTGCTGCGGCTCCACTCGGCAGATGTCGACCACTCATCAGAGATTAGCCGGTCAGGGGCATGCGCCAGATGAGTTGGACTTCATCCAGGTGTGGCGGATAGGCGTTAGGGTGGACCTCCGCCAGCCGGAAGCCAACGGCCCAATAGAATCGGCACGCGACCACGTTGATATCCTGGGTCTCGACTTTGAGCTCCTTGCAACCGCGGTCCTTGGACCAGGAGACCGCGCGCTGGACGAGAGCGCGTCCGATGCCCTGGCCCTGCCATTCGGGGTGAATACGGATGTCCGCGAGGACTGCCAGATCTTGGCGGCCCTCCAGCATGTCGAACCCGGCTGTATCCATCACGACGATGGCTCCTCCGACCCTCTTGCCCACCAGCAAAGCTGTTAGAACCGTCCAGTTCGTCAAATCAAAGCGGCTGGGCATCGCCGACATCCGCTCCTCTGGATCGGCGTCGTAGTCTTTGAAGCGCGGACGCATTTCAAGCTCCACCCATCGGCCCGCCAGCAGATCTTCCGGACGCAGCCGAGAGGCGGTCGTGTATGCCATAGGAATCGAGCAGTAAGACTCCAGGGCCTCCCGCCCCTCTTCGACGATCTGCAAATCCACGGCCGAGAGCTTATTCGTCTGCGGCCAACCTCTTACGTTCTTGGATCTCCCTTAGGACTTCCGCGGGCAGTACGGTCTTCTCGAGCTCCTTGATCTCGTCGTCGTCACATCCCGCTACGTCGAGCTTCTTTCCGATGCCGGTCACGATCTGAAGGATCTTGGTGATCTCGTACTCCCCTAGCATGTCGATCTGAAGGTCTAGGTCCGCGCGCTCATCTGCCTGATCGGCTTGACGGTTCTGGCTGATCATTACGAGCGTCGATAGAAAGATAGCTTCTAAGGAGACGATCATGGTCAATAGACCAAACGGGAACGGATCGAACTGGCGCGCATGCCCAATCCACCCAAGATTCACTGCGATCCAAACGCCGAACCATACGACGTGCACGTAAAGGAACACCATGCTGCCGGCGAAGTTTGTGATCGCGTCCGCGACGCGATCCTGAGTCCGTCGATTCGCCAACGCTTGCCGACGCAAGTCTAGGATGGTTTCGATGTTCCGCTCGAGCACATCGGCTAGCTCAGGGTTGTTGCGCACGACCTTGCCTATGCGGTGACGCATCAGCCTCTGGCGAAGATTGACCATGCGCCTATCTTAGGCCGCGATTCTCCTCATGCACGCTGCCAAACAGGCGTTTTGCGCGCAACGATGCTTCGGAGGCCCCACTCGCGTCGTGACGGACACGCTATCAGCAGTTCTGCAATGCCGCTAGGCGCGCTGAGCTAGCAAATCTCGGATCTCGGTGAGCAGGGCCACGTCTGGCGGAGTCGCTACCTCGGTCGGCGCCTCGACCTGCTTAGTCCGGAAGCGGTTCGCCGCTTTCACGATGAGGAAGAGCACGAAAGCGACAATGAGAAAGCTAATCAAGTGCGTGAGGAAGGCGCCGTAGTTCAGCGTCACGGCGCCGGCCTTTTGAGCTTCTTCGGGCGTGGTCGCTCCCGGGGCCGCGCCCTTTAAGACAAGAAACATGTTGTCGAAGTTGGCCTTGCCCGCAAGGCCGATGATAGGAGTGACAATGTCCTTGACGAAGGAATCGACAATGGAAGAGAACGCCGCCCCGATAACAATACCGATGGCCAGGTCCAGCACATTTCCCTTGGCGATGAACTCCTTGAATTCCTTGAGCATAGGGTTATTTTCCATCCTTACCGCAATAAGTTCTATTTCTGAGGCATTTGCAACAATTACTGTAAAGGAATCGGCCCTTCTATCCAAGAACTTGCTTACCGGCTCGCGATACAAATTCGCCGGAGAGAGGACTCATGACTCAGAAAAAGAAAGGCTTTACCCTCGTTGAAATCATGATCGTCGTGCTGATCATCGGCATCCTTATGGCGATTGCGGTTCCTAACTTCATCCAGGCTCGCGCCAGCTCACGAAAGAACA
>JAXDKF010000141.1:0-7043 GCA_034667265.1 Fimbriimonadaceae bacterium | reverse complement strand
TTGGTCTTGAAGGTGCTTCGGAACATGAAGCCCTTGGGCGCGGTTGAAAGCTGTCGCTTCCAATCCCAGAGACACAGCACCTCGAGGTTGAGCTGAGGGAGGTACCTGGAGAACTTATCGCTATCGTAAGGCAGGGTTACCGATCCGTCCGGGAGTCCATCTAGATAGGCCTGCTTACCATCCGTAACAGCCAGAAACGATGGCTTCGTGAGCCCTGGCACGCCCTTGGTTTGGACCCGAACGAACATTGGATTCGCGAACTCCACAACGCTTACAGCGTCCAGCGACTTTCGACCGTGAAAGAATCGGCACGTGGTGTTGATTCTGGCGCTCGCGATAGAGGCGTACGCCTTGCGCATCTTCTCCAGGAGCGCTTCGGTGCCCGCGTCGGCTTGACCGTGGGCCAACCCACCGAGAACCACCATGGCCAGCACCCCGGGCAATCTCATGTATCCATGTTACGCGAGGCGTTAGGCCCCGGTCGCTTGCCTTTCCGAGAAGTAAGGCTCCATGCTGTTGGGGATGTTCAAAGGTTTGATGGAGCGCGTCGACCGCATGATGGGGCGCGGAGTCATCGACGACGAATTCTACGAGGAGCTGGAAGAGGCTCTTCTTCAGGCCGATACCAGCGTATCCGTGACCCACGAGATCCTGGATGAGCTCCGCAAAGCCGTTCGCGATGAGAAGATCACCGAGCCGGCAGCGATGAAGGAGCGGCTGAAAACGGCTATCGCAACCAGATTCGGGCAACAAACACCAGCCGGCTTGGAGCTTGCGCCGGAGGGCCAAGAGCCGAGCGTGTTTCTCTTTGTCGGCGTGAACGGGGTAGGGAAGACCACGTCAATCGCTAAGGTCGCCGCCCTGTTGCGCAAGCATGGACTGACGGTCATCATGGCTGCGGGGGACACGTTCCGCGCCGCTGCGATCGAGCAGCTCGAAACGTGGGCGGCACGCGCAGGCGCGGAGATCGTGCGTAGCCAGCCAGGCTCGGACTCGAGCGCGGTCATCTACGACGCGATCCAAGCCGCGAAGGCCCGCAACATCGACGTGGTGCTCGCGGACACGGCGGGCAGGCAGCACAGCAAAGCTCACCTCATGAAAGAGCTCGAGAAAGTGGTGCGCGTCGCGGAGAAGGCTCTCGGCCGCAAGCCGGACGAGGTGCTGCTGGTCCTCGACGCCAACACCGGCCAGAACGCGATCCGGCAGGCCGAGGAGTTCTCAAAAGCGGTGGGGATCACGGGTCTCATCTTGACAAAGTTGGATGGGACAGCTCGCGGCGGTGCGCTCATCGGGATCTACAACAAGTTCAAGATCCCGATCAAGCTGATCGGATTGGGCGAGAAGATAGATGACTTGAAAGACTTCAAGCCGCGCGAGTTCGCTGCGCAGTTGTTTGGCTAATCTTTACGCCATCGAGGCGGCTCGCTCGAACTTATGTTGCCGGTCCTCAAGGGCGGCCTGATGCGCTTGGACCTGCCCGTCGATCTTGCCTTCAGCGAGCTCCATTCGCTCCTTAGCGTCGTGCTCCCTCCTGACCTCCTCCGGGATGAGGAGCATGGAGACCGCGATCACGGAAGGCAAGACGGCCGCGTCGTCGATGAGGCCAAGGCCGGGGATCCAATCGGGAAGCCAATCGTCCGGGATGAGGGTGAAGGCGATGCCGCCATAGATCAGCCAGCGCACCGCAGCAGGTGTCCGGCGATCTTGAGTCATGCGCCAGTAGCGCGCCAGCGTCTTCGCGAATCCAATGAACCTCATCGTGCCTGGTTTGACGATGGCGGCCGCTTCTTGGATCGAAGGATGCGACCGGGATCTCAGATAAGTCTTCGAAAATGATGCTTGCCTACCTTGAGGACCTTGCCGCGAACCTCGGCTTCCGGTAGCCGCAATTCGCTGACCTTCTCGCCGTCCAGGGACACGGCGCCCGCTTTGATCAGGTCCTTGGCCTGGCCGTTGCTCTTTGCAAATCCTAACACGGTGATCGCGGCGGGAAGGTTGACGTGGCCGTCTTGCAAAGCTTCCGCCGGGATGGGCGCCTCTTCTGCATCCACGGGCTGCATCCGCTGGCTGAACGTCTGGATGAAGTAGTCGTCGGCCTCCTGGGGGGCCTGTGGCCCGTGATACAGCGCGACGATCTCCTTGGCAAGACGACGCTTTATATCTCGCGGATTGACGTCGCCGGACTTGGCGCTTGCCACTAACGTCTTGACCTCGTCGAGCGGAACGTCTGTGCAGAGCTCGAACCAGTTCTCCATCAACTCATCCGGGATCGACATGGTCTTGCCATACATGTCGTTAGGGGCTTCCGAGATGCCCACATAGTTGCCCAGCGACTGCGACATCTTCTCCTTCCCATCCGTGCCGATGAGCAAGGGAGAGAGAATGACGACCTGCGGCTGCATCCCGTACTGCGCCATCAGGTTCCGGCCGACGAGGTTGTTGAACTTCTGGTCGTTACCGCCGAGCTCGACATCGGATTCCACCGCGACGGAATCGTATCCCTGGCAGAGCGGATAGAGGATTTCGTGCATCGCCACGGGACGCTCCTCTTTGAGGCGTTTGGTGAAATCGTCTCTCTCGAGAATTCTCGCTACAGTGTAACGCGACGTGAGTCGGATCACGTCTTCGAAGGTCATCGGCCCCAGCCAGTCCTTGTTGTAGCGGATCTCCGTGAGGTCCGGGTCAAGGATCTTGTAGATCTGCTTGCTGACTTCCGTAACGTTCTCCTCGACCTGCTGGCGAGTGAGCTGCGGCCGGGTCTTGCTCTTGCCGCTGGGGTCGCCGATCATGGCGGTGAAATCGCCGATGATGAGCACGGCCGTGTGGCCGAGCTTTTGGAAGTCCCTAAGCTTTCTGAGGACCACGGCCCAGCCCAGCGTGACGCTACCGACCGTTGGGTCGACACCGAGCTTGACGCGCAACGGCTTGCCACTCTTGAGCTTTTCGGCGAGATCGGCCTCGCTGATGATCTCGCTGGTTCCGCGCCGCAGCGTCGCGAGCTGCTCGTCAATAGAAGGCATTGCGGGATTATGGGGGATTGGGGGAAAGGTGTTGCGGTGTTACGGTGTTCCGGTGTTACGGGACGACCGAGATAGCCGCGACGAGCCTAAGGCTTGCAGCCCTACTCAGCCGCCAATCGTCTTCCGCAATACCGTAACACCCAAACACCGTAACACCGGCACCTCGTCAACAGAATTGAAACTCTGGCGATGCGAAGATCAAGCGGGCGACGGCGCCGGCAGTCTTGTCGACATTCGCCTCCGTGAGCGTTCCGCCGCTAACTTTCTGCGCGGCGCCCACGAGTTCCGACACCTTGGATGCCGCGAGCGGCGCGTCAAAGACAGAGAGCAGCTTGTTCGCCACTCCCGCGGGCGTGGGGTCTTGCTCGAATAAGCCGAAAGAGCTGAATTCCTGAAAGCCAGGACCCGTCGCTTGGCCAAACAGCCGGTCCGCCCATCCGATGCGAGCGACCATGGTGGCCGAGCTGACCCAAGCCGGCCCCTTTGGCCAGCCCGAGACGTCCGGCGGATAGAGGAGCTGCATGCCCATCTGCTTCATGGATTGCGAAGCCGCGGCTACCGGCGCCATGCGGCGTGGACGGAAATCCACGTCTTCCTTCACGCGCGCGGACAGAAGAGGTCCCATTCCCAACTGCCGCAGAGTGGGGATGACAAAGTCCACTGGGTTCTTATACACGGCGCGTTCCGCTCGATCCGAATAGAACTCATCGGATCGCATGATCTCGCCCAAGAGGGCCTTGATGTCCAGGCCGGATCGCCGAAATTTCTCCGAATACTTGGCGACCACGGAAGCTACTGGATTGGGATAGACAAACCACTCCCAAAGCTTCGCGACGAGAAACTCCGCCGTGCGCGGACGGTTGCAGAGTATGTCGATCACATCCTCTCCGCCCAGCGAGCCCGTTCTGCCGAGGACCGTCTTCGTGCCGGCATCGTGGTCCGTCTCCTTGAATCGAAACGTGGCGCCTCTCCGTGGCAGGTCGCCCGTTGCGCGGGGCCCGGCGACGGTCCAGCCGGTGAAGGCACGGGCCGACTCCTTAATGTCCTGCTCCGTGTAGCCCTGGCCCTCGCCCAATGTGAAGAGCTCCATAAGCTCGCGCGCGAAGTTCTCGTTGGGCTTGCCTTTGACGTTGAACTGGTTATCCAGCCAGTACAGCATGCCCGGGTCTTTGCTGATAGCTGTGAGTAACGTGTGGAAATCTCGGGTGGCGTTTGCCCTTAGCAGATCGATCTGGAGGTGCATCACCTCGCCGGAGGACACTTTCTCCGCGCTCGTAGCGAAGTGGTTGTGCCAGAAGAGGGTCATCTTCTCCTGGAGCGGGCGGCGGGTGGTTACGAGTTTGAGGGTCCACCAACCAGACGCGATCGCGGGATTTAGAGCCCTCTGATCGATGTCCATGATGTCGATCAGATCGTAGTCGTAGGGCTCCTCGACTCCTTCGTAATTGAGGAGTCGATCGACCGCGTTGTCAACGCCGCCCTGAAGGTAGTAGTTAAGCTCTGCCTCGCTGGCCCCGAGACCAAACCGGCGGAGGAGATGGGCGCCTTTTTCACGGTCGGTGCGGAGCGGCATGGATGGGGAAGACGGTACCAGCGTCGGATGGTTCACGGTTGGTGCGATTTGAATCTAAAAAGCCAGAAACGAACCACCTACATACAATATGTTTTAGGCTGCGGTCTTAAGCGTTGGCGCAAGCAGACGTCAGTAAAAACCAACAAAAAAGTGACCGAGACGCCCGAGCCTCCCGGCCACTCCAATTTGTTCAAGATCTTCTTACGCTTCGCTGGCGTTCGAAGACTTGTAGGTTGCCTCGTTGACGAACTTGAAGAGCTTGGTGCCATTGTAGTCAGCCGTGAGTGCATATCGAACCTGCTCGCCGTTCTTGGTCTTGCGGACCATCTTCTGCTTGCGGATTTGTCCATCCGGAACATCAACGTGCGATCGAGTCTTCAGGTTGTAAAACTGCATATTCCCTCCTAGGGCGCGGCAAGGGCCGCTCCTTCAACGAACCAGAGGTTAGCACAAGCGCAGGTTCAGTGGAACCTATTTATTTTGTGCCGGGCAGAACAAAATTACTGCAGGTGCGGCCCGGGGGCGCAGCATAGTCAAATTTTGCAAATGCCGAGTAAAGTGTATTGCACTTCTAGTTTTAAACGTCGTTAAACTTGGTGACTATGAAACAAAGACGGTCTCAGGACGCACCTGGTTTGGCGGCTGTGGCGCCGATCAACGAGGCGAAAGCGTACGAGGAGCATGCACTGAGAGAGCTTCGATCGTCCGGGTACCGAATTACTATGCCGAGGGTGCAGGTAATCAGGGCTCTGGCAGATACGAATACGGCTCTCAGCGCGTATGCCATCCACGAAAAGATCATCAACTCAGGCGGAAAGATCGACGTTGTCAGCGTGTACAGAATTCTGGCCACGCTACAAGAGGTCGGCTTGATCCATCACATCGGCGTGGTGGACGGTTACTTCCCCTGCCGGCTGCCCGGTTCGCATGGAAAGCGATCCGAAGTAGTCGTTTGCGAGCCGAACTTGCAAGTTATCGAACTTGAACTTCCGAGCGCGGTCATTGACGCGATTGAGGAGCAAGCCAAGAGGTATGGGTTCTCGCCCACTTCGATTAAGGTCGAGGTGACGAGCAGCACGTGTCCGACGGGTTCACGGAAGTAAAGATTTAGATTGTTGGAGTCAGAGAGGCCGAGGTCCACAGACCTCGGCCTCTCTTTTTGTCTTAGGGACCAACAAAAAACCCCCAGCCCGCGAGGCTGAGGGTTTCCTGTGTTTCGATCACGGTCAGAACGTGAACGGGATCTTAGTTGTGCTAGACGTGCGGTCGGTGTACCTGGAGAACTTGATCGTGCTCTGGTCGCCCCACTTTTGGCCCTTCATGGCGTCCTTCAGGGAAGCCACGCTTGCCACGGACGTCCCACCGATCTCCTCGATCAGGTCGCCCGGCTTTAAGCCGATCTTCTCGGCCACAGAGCTAGGCGCCACTGAGGTGACGAGAACGCCTTGCCGCGCAGTGGGAATGTGGAATTGCTCGCGCAAGGCCGCGTTCAGATCCTGAACGGAGATGCCCAGCTTTGCTTCGCCTTCGCGCAACGGAGCGACACGCGATCCGTCACCCTTCTCGAATTGCTTGCGGAGCTCTTCCACATCCGGGAAGTTGAACTCATGGCCGGGGTCGAGAGGGTTCTGGTCCGGCGCGGGAGGGACAGCGTTGGATCGACCCTGCGGAAGCTTGTCGAGACTGGTGAGTGCGACGGTGAAAGTCTTGGACTGCTTGTCCCGAACGACTTCGACCTCAACCTTTTCTCCCGGCGCGTAGTTGAGCATTGCGTCGCGAACGTCAGTCTCATTCTTGACCGGGATGTTGCCGATTCGAACGATGACGTCCCCTTGCTTGATCCCTGCGATAGCGGCGGGAGTGCCGTTCACAACCTGCTGAACACTTGCGCCACCATCGACACCCAGTTCCTTTCTCTTGTAGATCGGAAGGGTTTGGGGCAGGAGGCCCATTGCCCCACGGCGGACCTTGCCATCGGTGATCAGCTTGTCTGCGATCAGACGGGCGGTATTGCTCGGGATGGCGAAACCGATTCCGTTGTTCATGCCGCTCGGGCTGAAGATGGCGGTGTTGATACCGATGACCTCTCCACGAACGTTCACGAGCGGTCCGCCGGAGTTGCCCATGTTGATGGCGGTATCCGTCTGGATGAGGTCCGGGTAGTCGCGGTTGAGATTGAGACGCTCGTCGCGGATCTGGTTGGTCCTTCCAAGCGCGCTGATATGGCCGAATGTGACCGTGTTGTCCAAGCCGAACGGCGATCCGACAGCCATGGAGAACTGCCCAGGACGAACCTTGCTGCTGTCTCCGAATGGCAGCGTCGGTAGATCTGTGGCGTCAACCTTGACGACTGCGAGATCGATATCCTCGGCACGGATGACCTTGCCGTCCAATTCGCGGCCGTCGTTGAGGACGACCTTAACGCTGTCGAATCCGCCGACCACGTGGTC
>JAXDKF010000140.1:0-3527 GCA_034667265.1 Fimbriimonadaceae bacterium | reverse complement strand
AAGGTTCGCTCCGAAATTGGGCATGCGGCCCGCTCCTACATCCTCCGTCCACTGATCCAACTTACTAAACCTCGAAGACCAAAACTGTTTGCAAGAGTTGAAATACTCCAGCACCGCTTCCGTGCGGCCGGCTCGCAGCAAGTCTTGAGCCAAGCTCATGTTTGGTCCAAAGGAATTCAGCACAGGCGAACCGGTCGTCCTTCCCGCTTCCGCGAGGAGCTTCTCTGCCTCTTCAACTTTTCCTCCCTTCAGCGCCAGTCGCCCCAGGACGATCTTGACGGAAGCCATTGCCTGCTCATATTCAGAATCATGTCGAAATCTCTCCGCGATCTCTTGCAGTTCCAAGGCATACGATCGCGCCGCGTCATAGTCGCTCGCGTTAAACCTGCTATTCGCCGCGCTGCCCAGCGCGTGGTATCTTTCTTCCTCGCTCTGGCTTTCCGCCAGCAGCTGCTCGGGCGTTCGACGAGCGTGAGTCTCGGGATATGAAATCGGACCAAGCAAACTAACGCTCAAATGGCGCATAGGCGAAGGCCCGTCTTGCGACGCCTCCAGAATCCAGGCGCGAATAGCGTGCATGACCCGCTCGATATCCGCATCGAGGGTTTCGCCGACGCATAGCATCTGAGGAAGATCTTGGCCCCATGATTCGTCATCGGAGAGGTAATGGGCGAAGTAGCCGGTTTTCAAAGTTAGACAAACGGCATCCTACCTGGCATATCGGCTTTCGTCGGCGCAGCAGGACGCTTTCAAAGCTCTGGCATTTCTTAAACTTCGGCGGTAATCTCATCTTTAATTCCTTAACAGATCTGTGCAGCCCTCCTTAATTCAATCGCGTATGAAAGAATCCAGAATGGCCACGAGAAAGACGGCTTCAAGTATCCGATTCAAATCGAAACTGCTCCGGCCGGCAGCGACCGAGAAGGCAGCCTCCTGGACCTTCCTGCGCCTGCCAAAGGAAGCAAGTCAGAAACTGCCAACGCGCAGCATGACGTCGGTAGATGGCACCTTCAACGGCGCCTCCTTTCAGGCTACGCTCGAGCCGGATGGCCAGGGCGGCCATTGGCTGAAAGTGGAGAAGAAGCTGCGCGAAGCGGCGCGCGCAAATGTGGGCGACGTCGTAGAGCTTGAGATCGCGCCGGTGGAAGTGGAACCCGAGCCGAAGGTGCCGCCAGAACTGCGGAAGGCTCTTGCAGCCTCTCCGAAGGCGATGGCGTTGTGGTCGGACATTACGCCGGTCGCGCGCCGAGATTGGATCCACTGGATCACTTCCGCAAAGCAGGCGGAAACTCGCGCGCGGCGAATCGACGTAGCCTGCTCCAAGCTCGAAGCGGGTAAGCGACGCGCCTGCTGTTTCGATCGGTCTGGGATGTATGGCAACAGCATGAGTTGCCCCATCGGAGAAGGCGAGGAAATGGACACGAAGCTAACAAAAAGAAGCGCTACGACAAAGCCTTGAATTTGATCACGGTCGGCTTCTCCGCTTGTAAAATCGTCCATTGAATCGGATCGCCGACCGTGCGCGCGGCCGCTTTTAACAGACAAACATGACCTTGTATGCTTTCCCCTGTGATCAGCTCGACTGCCATCTTTGCGTGCTCTGACATTGCGGCAACGCTGACCTACTACAAGGACGTGCTGGGATTCGAATCCTCCTGGACCTGGGGCGATCCGCCGAGTTTCGGTTCCGCATCGATGGGCGGAGTGACGATCATGTTCAGCCTTCAGCCAGAGCTGGCGGCGAAGGTCCGCGGGCACGAGCATTGGATCAAGGTGGACGATGCCGACGAGCTCCACCGGTTACACACATCCAAAGGAGCCCAGGTCGTTTCTAAAATCGAGGACAAGCCCTGGGGCGTAAGAGAGTACGTCGTCGAGGATCTAAACGGCTACCATCTGCGCTTTGCCGGTCCTCCCGCAAGCGACGCACCCAAGTCGAAGCCATTCCCGGACGGCGTAACCATAGAACGGCGCAAGCCAACGAGCGACGAGTATGCCGACCTTGCCGGTCAGTCCTTCGGATATAAGCAGCCAGTTCCCGGGTTATTGGAGAACACCTGGAACGGCGTCGTCGCGCGTTTGCCAGATGGGCAGACCATCGGCGGCCTGCGGATCATGCACGATGCTCCAGGCTGGTTCAGTATCTGGGATGTGGCGGTCGTGCCGGATTGGCAGGCTCAGCGCATCGGATCTACGATGATGAAAGAGGCCCTCGACATGATTCGAGAACATTCGCCCGGCGCGATCGTGCATTTATTCACATTCAAGCACGGCTTCTATGAGCGACTGGGCTTCAGTGAAGAAAAGGTTAGCTTGCGCCGCCTCTAGACTCGGCTACCAATGGGCTATTTCGTCTTGTTCGCGCGAAGGAATTCGATGATCGTCGTGCCGAACTCTGGTTTGATGAGGGCCGTCATGTGGTTCGCGCCCTCAACGACTTTGACCTGGCTATCCGGAAGCACTTTTCTAGCGGCCGCAATGCTGTTCTTCACATAGTCCGATTCGTTGCCGCCATAGATAAACAGCGCCGGAGCTTTGCACTTTCGAAGATCCTGGGCGGTCACCCCGAGCTTCCCGAGGCTGAGGCCGGCGGCCGCAAACGCCTTGACATCTTTCCCGTCATACAGAAGCTTGGCGATGGCGTTCCCTTGCTCCAAAGTCAGCTTCGAACCGCCGAGCGGCGCCACCTCGACGATATATGCCCCTAAGCCCTTGCCCTCGTCCACGGCCTTGGCAAATACCTCGACCTCGTTGGAACCCGACGATTGCCTTCCCACGATGAGGGGCGCCTGCCCGCCGTAGACCGCGCTGAGCACGCGGTCTGGATGGCTCGCGGCTACCTTGCCGACGATGAATGCTCCCATCGAGTAGCCGATCAAATGTGCCTTCTTGATCTTGAGGTGGTCGAGTAGGCGGACCACGTCGGCCGCCATCTCTGCGCCGTACATGCTCTGATCGTGGGGTTTGTCGCTCTTACCATGCCCGCCGCAATCTATGGCGATGAGCTGGAAACCGTCCACGCCGGTTGTGTCGAGCTTCGTGTTGCCGGACGCATCCCGACCCCACATGCTGGAGTCGCTCATCCAACCATGGATCAGGACCACGGCTTCTCCCTCGCCTGCCCTGACGTACCGTATCTTCACGCCGTTGGAGTCAAAGACGTCATCCGTCGTCTGAGCCAGCGTGGGGGTGGCACAGCACATGACGGCGAGCATCAACAAGGACTTGCACTTCATCATCAGTGACTTACTGAGGAAGGAGGCACTCCGTTGCAATGCCAGGGCCACTTGGCGGGGACCAACGTTCACGCGGGAGGAAGCGGAGTTGGCGGAAAATCATGCCGCGGAGAGCCGGTAGCATTTATCCGATGGCGAAACTGGACCAACTGATCAAAGCGTGGGATGAGGGGCAGTGGGAGTTCTCCCTTGCGTTCGAGGGTCTCGCCGACGAAGATGTTTGGCGAAGGCCGCACCCGCAGCTCCTCAGCATCGGCGAGCTCGCGGGACACATCGCCTTCTGGGACGCGG
>JAXDKF010000139.1:0-5846 GCA_034667265.1 Fimbriimonadaceae bacterium | reverse complement strand
CGATGTTGTCCTGGAGTGCACGGGCCGGTTCACAGATGCGAACTTGGCTAAAGCGCACCTTGAGAAGGGCGTCAAGAAGGTCATTATCTCGGCTCCCGCCAAGAACGAGGACATCACCGTCGTGCTTGGCGTGAACGAGAACATGTACGACCCTGCCAAGCACCACGTGATCTCGAACGCGAGCTGCACCACCAACGGCCTAGCGCCGGTGGCCAAGGTGCTGCATGAGAAGTTTGGGATCGAGAAGGGCTTGCTTACGACGGTGCACGCTTATACGAACTCGCAGAAGACGCAAGACACTGCGGCCAAGGATTTGCGCGATGCGCGTGCCGCGGCAGAGAACATCGTTCCAAGCAGCACCGGCGCGGCCAAGGCGGTCGGGCTGGTAATTCCGGAGCTCAAAGGCAAGTTCACCGGCATGGCGTTCCGCGTGCCCGTGCGGACGGTCAGCGTGGTGGACTTTACGGCCCTGCTGACCAAGGACGCGAGCGTGGACGAGATCAACGCGGCGATGAAGGAATACGCAAACGACGCGATGAAGGCTGTCCTCCAGTACACGGAGGAAGAGCTGGTCTCGTCGGACATCATCGGCAACGAGTACTCCTCGATCTTCAGCGCGGTGGACACGGTGGGCATCGGAAACATGGTCAAGGTCGTGGCGTGGTACGACAACGAGTGGGGTTATTCGTGCCGGTTGGCCGATATCTGCGACTTCGTTACGCAGAAAGGACTCTGAAGGATCTCGGAACTGCCGCCTTATCCGGCGCTGACATCTGAGAAGGAGTACGTCGCGCTCTTTCGCGAGGCGGAGTACTGGCGGCCTTACTTAGATAGCGTCTTGAGGCAGTGTGGCTTGCCACCGGTCCAGACGATCGAAGATCCGGGCGAGGGCACGAATGTCGTTTTCATCGTCAACGATGCCTACTTCGTGAAGCTGTTCACGGACCTGTTCAACGGCGACCGGCAGCGAGGGTTGGAGCGTTTGGCGTTGCAAATCTTGGATGGGCAGCGTTGGACTCCGAAGGTGCTTGGCAGCGGAGAGCTCTATCCGGGTGAATCATGGCCATGGGAATACGTGGTCACGGAGAAGCTCGAGGGCGAACCGCTGGACAAGACCTGGGAATCGCTGGATAATGCGGCCCGGCTGAAGGTAGCCACGTCCGCGGGAGAGTATCTGCGGATGCTGCACGGGATCACGATCCCCGACGAATTGCGCGCGCTGGTTGCTAAGTTGATTGGGCCGGAGAACTTCGCGTCGATCTGGGCGCGGCAAGTCGAGTCGAGAGCGATGAAGCACGGCGTGCCGGAGCATCTCGCGCGCCAAGCGGGCGATTACGTCGCGCGATGGCTTCCCAAGACGGGTGAGGATTGCATCTTGCACGGCGACCTCAGCGGCGATCATCTCATTGGTCAATTGGGTCACGAGGGATGGGAGATCGAGGCGGTGATCGACTACGGCGATCTCAAGCTCGGGAATCCGGTTTACGATCTCATTCCGCTGCATTTGGAGACTTTTGAGGGCGACAAGTTCTTGCTGGGGGCATTGCTCGAGGGTTACGGTGTCATGCCCGAATTTTCTGCGGAGGCAGCCATGTCGTTTACGCTCGTGCACGAGTGGGACGTGCTTCGTCGCCTGCTGGAGAGCCGCAAAGAGTTGGCGGATTCGGTGTCCATCGAGCAGCTCGCCAACGAGATCTGGCGCATCTAGACCAGGTGAATCAAACGGTACGCTCGATGGCAAAGCAATGATTGCGAACCTCCCCGCTACTAATCCAGGTGTGCCGTTCGACCAGGCCTGGCTTGACCAAGCGCCGCAGAGCGCGTCGTTCGATCGGGACCGCGAGGTTGGCGAGCTGAGTCCTGAGGACTTGGCGTTAATTGCCTCAGTGCTCGATTTGACGTCCTTGAATTCAGACGACACCGAGGAAAAGATCCTCGGCCTCATGCAGGATGCGGTCGAGCCGCTTCAGGGGGCATCGGCGAAAGTTGCCGGCGCCTGCGTGTATCCCGCGTTCCTACACCTTGGCGGTACGTGGCTGCGCGATAGAGGCGTGAAATTGGTCACAGTAGCCGGGGCGTTTCCCCATGGCTTGGCGCCACTCGACTCCAGGCTCGCCGAGATCGACCTGTGCGCGAGGATGGCCGACGAGGTGGACGTGGCAACACCAAGATACTTGGCGCTCGAGGCTCGGTGGGAGGAGCTCTACTTCGAGGTGCAGCAGATGGTGCATGCGGCCAAGAACACGCCCGTCAAAGTGATCCTGGGCACCGGTGAGCAGCCAGACCAGCAGATGATATATCGCGCGGCCACCGTGGCGATGATGGCGGGCGCATCATTCGTGAAGACCTCCACGGGCAAGGAGCGGGTCAACGCCACGCTGGAGGCTGGAGCGATCTTATGCCGCGCCATCCGCGACTACTCCAAGCGGACCGAGTTTCGAGTGGGCTTGAAACCGGCGGGCGGTATCAGGACGGCGCAAGAGGCAGCCCGATGGATCGAGCTTGTGCGCGACCGTTTGGGCGAGGCGTGGTTGACACCCGCTACGTTCCGCATCGGCGCAAGCGCTCTTCTCGAGCATTTGCGATACGCGCACGAGGGTCTCGCAGGATAGGACCTGCGGCAAGAGCCTTACCGCTTGATGATGCCGCTGAGCAGGAAGGCGGTGCTGGCGATCTGGTTGAGGCTTAAAATCTGCACGGCCTTCGGCTGGCTGAATAGGACCACGTCGCCGGGCAGGAGTTTGGGGTTGCTCTCGATTTTGCCGTTCTTCAAGAACTCATCGAGGTTGAAGCTGGAGGCCACGAACTTGCCCGTGTCGTTCGCTCGGACCAGGGTTACGCGGCGGAGCGAGCCATTAGAGGTCAGGCCCTCGGCGGATGCGAGAAGGTCGGCAGCGGTGTATGACTTGTTGTCGGGGATCACGTACCGGCCGGGCATGCGAACCTCGCCTAAAACATAAACCGCGGTTTCGCTTTTCCTGACCACCACCGAGTCTCCAGGCTGGAGCAGAAAGTTGACCGGCTGGCCCTTTTCGGCCGCCGAGACATCGACTTGGAAGACATCCGGCCCGCGGAAGACCAAGACGTTCTTAAGGGTCCCCTCTTTGGTGATTCCCTTCGCCTCGGCAATGGCGGCGACGAGCTGGGAATCGTTGCGCACGGTGACCTCGCCAGGGGTGTTGACCTCGCCCGAGACGGTGACGCGGAAGATCCTGGTCAGGAAGGTGACGACGTCGTCGGGCTGGAGAGGGCCATTCCACTCTGAAGGCTCACCTTGGAGCAGTTTGGGAAGGCTAACCAAACGCACCGGCTCCCCGGCTCGACTGATTCTGCACTCGGTCATCTCAGGCGTGTCGGGGAGTCCCGCCATGCCAACGATCTGGCGCAGATCGAGGGTGTCGAGATACGTGATCGGCTCCTGGTGAGCGCCGCCGACGATATAAATGAAACGCGGCGCCTGCTTTTTCAGGACGATCTCTACGGTCGGATCTTTGAACCGCTTCTTGAGCTGCGCCACGATATCGGATGTGAGCTCGTCGATGGTCTTGCCTTGCGCTTGCACCCGGCCGAACCCGATGCCTACGACGCTGCCGTCATCCAGCACCGTGTAGTCACCGCTATATTTGTCGTAGCCGACAACCGAGACCATGATCTCGTCGCCTCTGCGGAGCTTCGCGGGTTGAGTTTGGGCGGAGACCAGCGCTGCGCAGAGCAGGGCCAGCAAAAGCACGAGGCGACGCATAGCTGAATTGTACTGGAGATCGCCTCGTTCGCCTAATCGTCAGGCAGATTCGCGTAGAGCCGTTCGAGCTTGGGCAAGAGGTCTTGCACGTCCTGCGTGGCGACAGCCCAAACTGTGTCTAGGCGAACTCCGAAGTAGTGATGAATGAGCTTGTCTCTCATTCCGGCTATCTGCTTCCACGGAATGTCTGGCTCCTTCGATCGAATTGATTCGGGAACGCTCTTGGCCGCTTCGCCAATTACCTCCAGAGCCCGCAATACGGCCAATTGCTTTTCAACGTTGGATTCGAACTCGGCCTCGGAAACGCCATCAACAAAACCTTGGATCAGTGTTGCGTACGCGATCATGTCCTTCACGTACAGTTTCGACCTGCGATTCTCTGTCAAACTGCCACGGCCTCGGGAAGGACAAACGGCTTCAACTCTTCGCGGAGGGCTGATCGGTCCACCAAGTCGACAGTAAATCCCAGGCGCTCCTGAATTTCCTGCTCGAGGGCGATGAAGTCCAACAGGGAGAAGTTTCGATGCTTAAATTCGACCAGGATGTCGATGTCGCTTTCTGCAGTGTGCTCTCCACGAACCCACGACCCAAACACCCACAGCTTGTCGACCGCAAACTTGTCCCGCAGATCGGGAAGCATGTCGCGGAGCGCTGCCGTAATGGTGTCGAGGCTTGCGTGCATCTGATTCTATTTTACGATTTTCCGCAAAGTGAGCTTTCGGCCGATGGCCGCGAACAACGGTCCCAAGATCAATGCGGGCAAATAGTTGGCGACTGGCAGCATCTTGAGCTCGAGCAGTCGAAGCCCAATGGCCATCATCATCACGCCGCCTGCGCCCGAGGCTTCTGCAATGAGATCGGGATCATTCGCCAGGGGGCCGCAGCGGGCGCGCGGCTAGGGTCAACGCGCCCTGAAAGACGAGGATCACTGCGGCGCTCATGAGCACGCCGAAGCCACCATCCCGGCCGAATGCGGTTGCCAGGAAGAAAGCGGTAACACCATCCATGGTGGACTTGAGACTGAGCAGCTCGATATCTCCCTCCAGACCATCTTTGATGCAGCCCAACAACGTGACCGGACCCACGCAGAAGAGGAGGCTCGCGCCGATCAAGCCGTCATTGAAGTGTGCGCCGCCGCCGACCATTGAACGCATCCACGTCGACACCGCTTCGAGGCCGTTTTGGATTCCGAGCGCGGTGCCCAGAATGCCTCCGAGGGCGATGGCTCCGGCAACATAGAGCACATTCTTGGATTGAAAGAAGAGCTTGACGCCTACGCCGAACGATACAAGCCCGATGCCGCTAAGCGCGATTTGCTGATATTGGACCGGCACGCCTGCCCCGACTACGAGACCGAGCGATGCACCGGCGGCGACGGTTGCAGTATTGAGCAACGTGCCGCGCATGCGCCGGTTATACCGGGGTCGGCGGACGGCGTTCGGCTCTGGGCGTTAGGCGCTCGGGGAAGACTATCACGTGGAAAGCGACGCTACGCGATGATCTTATCTTCCTCGGGCAAACGCGATGCAGTGGACACGAGCAGCAGGCACCAAGCGGCCTCGGCAAGTACAGCGAAGACGAATTGGAGGTTCACGGGCAGCGAGTAGAGGCAGGCCATAACGGGAAACCAGAACGCCCAGCAGGTGATCAAGAGTGGTACGTAGCGTTCCCAGAATCCGCCGTTTTTGAGGCGGTCCAAAGCGCCGGGAAACTTGAAGTCGGCGTCTCGCCACGCAAACAGGAGGACCGCCAACGGCATGCTGAAGAGACCCGAGAAGATGAGCATGTCGAAGCAAAGCTTTTCGAAGACGACGAACGGACTCGGATCGTTTCCGAAGAGAATTCCCAGCCCTTTGTACAGCGTGTCGATCGCCAAGCCAAGGCCCGCGAAGTAAACGAATTGGAAAGTGACGTCGCCCACGGTGAGTGGTTTGTCGCGCGGGACCTTGGTCGCTCGCCGGGCGATCTCTGGGATAACCACTGCGGCCACGGCGACCGATAGCGCGGCAAAGAGTAGGCCACCTTCCGCCTTCCATCGGGCCAAGATCGCACAAGCATCCTGGACTTGCGGGATGGTGTAGTAGCCGACGACGAGCAGGGCGCA
>JAXDKF010000138.1:0-11937 GCA_034667265.1 Fimbriimonadaceae bacterium | reverse complement strand
TTCGGCGGTCACGGTAACGGTGCTACGTGCGTCGGCAACCGCCATCTCCGGAAACAGGCTGACTCTGAGGGAACCCATGTCCGCGCATGCGAGAGCCGCAAGCAAGGCCAGGGTGATGGCCAGAACTGGCCTAAGGAGTCGCATGGGGAACGAGGGAAAGACGGCCCAAGACCGGGCAAGGGTTCGACGGGGTGGCTCGAAGAGCCACCCCGAATCGTTTACCGGATGACGTTGATCGGCACGATCTTGCGTACTCGCTCGCCATCGGTGGTCTCAGCAATGATCTCGACGCGGTAGGTACCGGGAGCAACCGCACGATTAGCATTATCGCGCATTGCCCAGGTGGCCGTGTTCTCACCGACGCGATCTGCCCTGCCGCGGGTAGCGGTGTAGACCTCTTTTCCGCCGGCTCCAAGGATGCGGACGGTGGTCGTCGCGTCCGCCGACAGCGTGTAGCTGATCGTGAAGGCTCCGCCCCTGGCCCGGCCGTCGCCACTGACGACGACATTGCCGATCACAGCGCGGCTCGCCGTTCCCGCTCGAGCCTCAACGTGGAAGTCGCGAGTCGTGTTTGCTTCAGCGTTGAACGTGTAGCCCGAAGTCCGGCGCATGTCTCGGCTGGTTCCTGTGGCAACGTCGACCACTCGGAACTGAACACCCTTAGAGACACTGCCCATATTCGGCCAAGTGAGCGTAACTTCGCCCGCCTTCTTGGTTTGCACCGAGACGGTCCATTGCTGGCTGCCCGTGGACGCGCTTAGCGACTGGGCAAGTCTCGCCTGACCAGGCGTGTTGGGAAGGATCGAGACGCCGAGCTTTTGATTCGGCGCCAGTGGTGGCTCGTAGATGGCGAGCAGCTTTGCATTGGCGGCCGTCGTGGTCACGCCAACAAAATTCTGGTCGTCGATCTCATCGTTCGTTCGGGCGGCGATCTGTAGCCTCCACTGTTTGTCCGTGTTGGTCCATGTGTCCACAACCGCTCGGCTCTTGGCAAAGTTAGCGGTCGATGAGGTAATCGCGCCTTCGTAGAAGACCGGCGGGAAGGACAGCGTCAAGCTCGCGTCGTTCACGAACACCCAGTAGCCGACGTTGGGCTGTAGGAACGCGTCGATGCCGCTGATGAATTTATAACCCGGCGGACTGCTTGTAGTGTCCCAATAGGCAAGAGACGCCGAGACGAAGCCGGCATTCACCAGATCCGCCCAACGATAGGATTTCGACGGGTCGCCGGACGAGACACCGAGGAGCTGCCCAATCGGAAGAGGATAAGGATACGGATTGCCGATGAGGTTCCAACCCTTCTGTAACTGGATCGGCGTGGTGCCCGTAGCCATGTCGCTGGGTCTGTGGGGATCCGATTGGAGCGCCACGTACCCATTCGGAATCACCGAAGGATCGACGATGACGAGCCAGGTGCCGCGTCCGCGTTGGGCGCTGGTCGACAACACGTAGCCCTGTTGAACAGGATCCCACGTGAAAGCTTGGAACTGGGAGGGCTGGCTGAGACCGAGGACGGAAGACCACGACGTGTCATCGAAGTCCCATGCAACGGTAACGAGGTTCGAACCAGCAACGACCGGAATCTTGGGAGTCGTAGAGATGTCGGTATTGGCGACGAGCGTCTTGTTCGGCCCCGGGGGAGCAACGACTCTTACGACGATCGGCTGTATTCCGGAGGCGATCCCATCCGCCTCTACTTGGAAGTCCACGTGCGAGATCCTGCGGGGTCCGATGGTGGCGATCGTCTTGGTCTGTTGCTTTGCGCCGCCTGGCAGTGTAAGGCCCGTCGACGACGTAAGGTCGAGCGTCACACGAACGTTAACCAGAGGAACTTCGTGCTCGGCAGACGTGAATCCACGAATGTTGTCAACCCAAACCCTAACAGTAGCTGGATTGGGCGAAAGCTGGTTGAGGCCGTTTGCGTCGAAGTTGATCAGCTTTGGCGCGTCGACCACGACGACGTAGGGCGGTACATAGTCGGACTGGCCCCAGGTCGATCGATAGTATTGAACGAAGGTCCGGGAGGCGCCTGGCGCCACGTTGACTCCGTCGTATTTGATCACGTAACCCGGATTCGTGTTGTATGGGATGTCGCTCTGCTTGAACCCGGGCTCTATGTGCACGAACGGAAATAGTTGGTCGGGAATGGTTGGCGATGAAAGGTTCGAATCGCCCAAGAGACCTGGGCCAGATACGAACTCTCCGTGGTTGCCGAGCTCAAATTCGTCCGCCTGCGATGCGTCACTAACGTGTGTCCTCGGATCGGTGGTCGAGGGTGATGGCCCCGTCTCGATTCGGAGGCCATAGGGCTCTGATTGACTCCAATCGAAATTCACATACGCTGGGAAGAGCGCCGGATTCTCTCGACGCGTCCAGCGCGTTTCCAAGTTCGTCGGACGTTGTCCAGGAATCGAGATGAACGGAGCGTCAGGGCCGATGTACCCCTTCCAAGTGGTTCCTTCCGAGTTAATGAGGGCAATGAACGCGCCGGACCAGAGGCCTATTGGGGTTGCTGTCGGCCCTGTGTTTGTGACCTTCCATTCGTATCGGGCGCAGTCTCCAAGCACGTCGATGTTAAGGCGTGTGCGGACGCCGGCCATATCGTTCTCTGCGACTATGTACCGGTCGCTCTCGCCAATAAAAAAGAGGGTCCAAGGTCCGGTTCCAAACAACACGCGCTGCGGGTTAGCGGGGTTGCCCAGCGCCACGCACGTATAGGCAAAGGAGTTGCCTGGATCGTCCGGCATGCCGAACGTGTACATCATATTGTCGTCGATGGTGCTGTGAATCGAGCCGACTGAGCCGCTGCCAAATCCATATCGACCCGAGTGCGAAACGGCGTAGGGCGGCACGACGGGGCAGCCTGCCACAAATCCAGTCGTTCCCTGCAAACCGAGCGACGTCGTGAATAGAGGCGTGTCGGGAGTTCCCGATGTATTGCCGATGAAGTACTCGCTGATCTGAAGAACGATGTAGTCGGGTGAGTGAGGGTTGGGCGGGTTCTCGCACCATATCCAGCCCACGGGAGGAGGAGGCAAAGGATCCTGCGCGATTGCAAGGCCAACGCTCGATACCGTCAGGGCCCCCAGGAAAAACGATCTGAAAATAGCTTTAGACATGATGGTGTGCTCGGTCTCAGGCGCAAGGTCGCCCGCCTTACGTATTTGACGCGGGCGGGCGGCCAAGCATTACAGGTTCTTTCAGAGAGGCGGGTTGCCTCCTGTGCCTCCACCCGGAGGCGGAGGTGGGTTATCGGGCCTGGTGAAGCTACGCGGGATGCTAAAAATATAGCGCTCCCCGCTTGCATCGGGAACCGGACCGGGCTTGTCGTCTATGTTCCTGGCTCCAACGCGCCACCAAACGGTCTTCGCATTTCGAATGAAGCCTTTCCTTCCGTTGAAGGTGTCGATCACACCAAGGCTGATGAGGCTTGGGGAGTTCGACGTAACCGGAGGGTTCAGCGTCTCAGTCGTTCCCCGAGTGAATTGGGGAGACGAGGAGAACTGAAGGATGTACTGCACGATAATCGGGTTCGCGGTGACAACCGACTGGACTGTGAACGGAACCGCTTCCTGGATTTCCACTCCCTGAGCGGGAGCATTGAGGTCCGGCCGGTTGAGCGGAGTGGCAGGCCCAGGCGTATTCTGTCTGTCCGATTGGTAGTAGCAGAATTGGGCGCCAGTGGGCGGATCCGGAAAGTCCCTAGCGTCGATGCGGTAGATCAGCTCCACCGTATACTGGTATGGGACGCCAGGGGTAATGCCTGGGGGACTGACGTCGGCCTCGGCTGTTGGCGCTTGCGTGCAGACCGTAACCGAGTTCCTGGGAGCTGTGAACCAGCTGATCGCTCGCCCTGCGGCTGTATCGACGACAAAGCTAGCGTTGCCGGGAGCGACGAGCACAGGCGTGTTCAGAACGTCGTTCCGCCAGATCTGCCACTGGAACTTCTGTTGGTTACCTCGCACGAATTGGTTCGTGTTGAAGCTGACTTTGACTCCCGGTCCAGAGGCAAGATTGTCGAACGTCGCCTCAGCGCGAAGCCGATTGATAACCTGTTGGCCACTCGAGCCCCTGCCGGTCATCATCGCGGTGAGGATCAAGATGGCACCCAGCGGTACAAGGAAATCGTTGGGTCTCCGTGCCTTCCTCGCGGTGATAGTCCTTACTTCGCCACGATTGCCGAAACTCGCATCGATGTCCGAGACGGCAAACACGACTTGAACCTTGTCGCCCGGGCGGACGCCCTTGTAAGAGCGCTCGATCCGAAGGGTGGAGCTGTCAAAAGTTGCCTCTGTGACAACGCCGGTTGCCACCTGCTCCTTGCCGCGGAATACGATCAGCTTCTGATTGGGCTTAAAGCCGGACCGGGTGCCCTGGTTCACGAACGCCGAATTCTCAAACGTGTTCAGCACGGTCCCGCGTGGCAAGCTCCGCGTCGAGATCTCGTTGACGATCTTTGTCGCCACGAGGCTGAAAGCCTCTTGAAGGAGGACTTCGTCAGGGGTGTCGCCGGGACGTACGCTGGAAGACGCACTCTGCGCTGAGCCGTTGACCGGTAACCCGGAGGCCACGTCTCGAACGACGCACCGGACGATGACATCCGCCTGCTTGCCGTTTCCTTCGGGCCTAACTTGCCAGTTGATCACGTCGCCGGTGACGAGAGCGGTAGCTTGGAGTTCCTGCGCTAACCGGTAAAGGCTTGTGGCCTCCGTGACCGGTGCTACCAGGTTGAGCTGCTGGATGGCACGAGCGACTTGCTCTCGAGGCGTGACGTCGTACTTGCCCGTCTTGCTGAGCTCATTGGCAATGGCGTCGGCAGCGAGGGCTCCGATCTTTTCTCCGCCCTTACCACCGGGGGACCTGTTGACGAAATCGACGACGGCCCAAGTGGGCAGTGTCTGGATCTGCGCTTCCGCACGCGTAACTGTAAGCAACGTCAGGAAGGGCAGTAGCAGTGCGGTGACCACAAGGTGGCACACGGCCTTACCGGGCAACGATTCGACGAAACGTCTCAATGGTGAGAATTCCTCCTTCTCTAGAACGTGGTAGCCGTGACCAAATCGACCGGTTTATCGGTCGATACGCAGTGTCGTGCTCGCCTGCTTGGGCCCTTGCCGCCAGTCCTCCCCGTTTCACCAAGATTACACCTGGTGAAGTTCCGAGAAGTATAGCATGCACGTTCGATCTTCAACGGATCATTGGACCAAGCGGGCGGCTACCGCCGTTACGAACCTCTTGACGTCCTCTGGCGGACGGTTCGTTCGAACAATAACATCGGCAAACACAGCCTTAACGTCGCTTGGAAGTTGGCTCGATAGGATCGCTTCGGCTGTCGCTTCATCGCCAAGCCTTTGTACGAGCCTGCGCTTTTGTTCTTCCAGCCCGCACGTCACGACCCAAACTCTGGGAAAGCTGCCCTGCCTGCAGGTCTCGACGAGAAGCGGGATCTCAACCACTTCCGCGCCCGTCCGGTCTAGCTCGCGCAGGATGATCGGGTGCATCAGACGGTTGACGGAACGCCGCAACGCCTGGTGGTCCCAGATCTTGTCACGCAAGGTTTGGGGGGTGGCGGGACCTTCGCTGCCCAAGATGGATCGAAGTCCATCCTGGACCTCTTCCGATTCGAAGACGTCCTTTGCTATGTCGTCGCTAGAAGCCGTGGTGTAGCCAAGCTCTCGGAGATAGTCGACGACGGTGGACTTCCCTTCCGCCACTCCGCCGGTCACCGCGATTCTTGCCATCCATGCAGAGTTTGGCCGAACCGGGGCGCCACGCGGGCTTTTGTTTGGCAAACCGAATCAACGTCTTCGGGCAAATAGAAGGGCCCCGGTTCTCGGCCGAGGCCCCTGCAACAACCTTAGCCTTCTTCTGTTTGCGCTTCAGCTTCTGGCTTTTCGGCCTCTACCTCGGCAACGACAGCCGAATCCGCGTCGGCAACGACAGCCGAATCGGCATCGGCTTCGGCGTCGACCTCTGCGTCGTCGTCGATATCGTCCTCGCGACCCAGGAGGCCCTTGAGCATTCCAAGTCGCTCTCCGATGGTCGCGCCGCCGGTGGCAACGCCACGTCGACCGAACGACTCTTCAAAATCGTCCTCGACATCTCGGCCGCCTCGACCGGTCTTCTTGCCTTTCTTGCCTTTCGCGCCAGGGCCCCCGCGGCCCCGATCTCCGCCACCTCGGAATTCATCGTCGTATCCGCCGGGAGAAGGTGGCCCGCCGGGCTCGCGGCGCTGGTATCCGACGCCTGCGTCCGCCCCGCCGCCGATCGCTCGCATGCTGAGGACCATTCGGCGCTCGTCGGGCCGGAGATCGATGATCTGGACCTCGACTTCCTGATTCTCTTCGACCACGTCTTGAGGCCGCTTGATGCGTCGCGAGGACATCTCGCTGACCGGGAGGAACGCTTCCGCGCCTTCAGGCAGCTTGATGAACGCGCCGCTCTGCACAATGCGGCCGATAGGAATCTTAAGCGTCTGGCCGACCTTGTAGTTCTGCTTGATGAGATTCCACGGATCCGGAAGAACCTGCCGGTGCCCAAGAGAAATCTTGCCGGCGCCCGCGTCTAGCCGCAGGACCATCACCTTGATCTTCTGTCCCTCGCGGAACATCTCTTTGGGATGATTGATGCGCGCCCAGCTCATCTCAGAGATGTGCAGCAAACCGTCCACTCCGCCAAGGTCCACAAACGCGCCATAGTCGGTCAGTCTTCGAACGGTGCCGTCCAGGATGTCTCCCGGATTGACGTTCTCGAAGATCTCGTCCTTTGCGCGCGCCCTTCGCTGCTCTTCCGCCTCACGGTTCGAGAGCACGACCTTCTTGCGCTCGCGATCGATCTCGATCACTTTGAGCTGCAACGGATTGCCGACGTACTTCTCGATGTTGCGCAGCTTGCCGTTGCCGACGTGGGTCGCGGGGACAAAGCCTCTCACGCCGACATCGACCACGAGGCCGCCCTTCACGCGATCCACAACTTGTGCGGTGATCATCTCGCCGCTGCGGTGGGCGCTCTCGATTCGGTCCCACGACTCTTCAAAGTCGGCCCGCTTCTTGGAAACGATCGGGTTGCCATCGGCGCCTTCCGGACGAAGAACGACGACGTTGATCTTGTCGCCAACTTGGACTTGGCCCTTCGCGGTCTCGAGGTTGTCCTCAGAGAGCTCGCCTAACGGAACGATTCCTTCCGACTTGGTTCCGAGGTCCACGAATACTCGGTCTCGATCCACCTGAATGACCGTCGCTTCCACGCGGTCGCCCTTGGACAGCTTTTTGAAAGAGCCCTCGTTATCGGTTCTTTCTCCTGAGTCCAGCTCGCGCATGGCCGCATCGAACAGATTCGAGTCGTCCTCGCGTGCAGGGGCCGAAGGTCTCGACGGCGGAACACTCTCGGATCGCGCGCGCTCGGGCGCAAGCGAAACGGGCTCCGCGGCTGCCCCATTGAGGGACATGTCTTCGGCTGAAGGGGGTCGAGGCTCGTGCTCGGGAGCTCCGGGTTCGGGCTCCGTAGGCGCGGGCTGGTCGTGAACGTCGGGTGATGGGGTTTCCATCGCGGAATTGTCGGACGCCGGGCCGGCATGGTTCGCCGGCGCCTCGGACTGGCTAGAGTCCGTCGGCGTCAAGGTCTCGTCGGTTGTCATGTGCAAACTCTCGAATATCTCTCTCTTTTGGGGTGCGCTAATCCTACCAGATAACGGCAAGACTCGCCAGCTAGGAAGTACACCGTTTTAGGCCCAAAAGTGCCCCTCTAACGCGCCGATCCTGAGCGAGCGGCTATGCGCAAGTCATTGCCCTGCGGCCTGTGCCATCCACTCCTCTAATGCGGGGTACAGACTTCTGTATCTCGATAGCGCGCGGGAATAATCTTGTCCAGAAGGCGAGAAGAGCGCCTTTGGCCGAACAGTGGCGGCGCATGCTTCCCCTACGGTTTTCCACACGCCTGCGCCTACCCCTGCGAGCAGCGCTGAGCCATAGGCGGGGCCTTCTTCCATGGCCATCGACCGGCATTCGACGCCGAACACATCCGCCATCGTTTGCATCCAGAAAGAACTTCTCGCTCCGCCTCCGGTAACCCGTATCTGGCGACACTCCGCGCCCATCTCAACGAGTCGATCCATAGAATCCTTCAGGCCAAAGGTGACGCCCTCGAGGACCGAACGAGCCATGTCCGCGGCGGAATGCGACAGGGTTAGTCCAGCCCAAACTCCACGTGCCGAAGGATCGTTATGCGGCGAGCGCTCGCCGCTGAGATACGGCAGGAACGTGAGTCCGTTCGCGCCGGCTGGAGCGGTAGCGGCGCTTCGCAGAGCGTCTGCCACATTGCCTTCGCGAGAGACGGCATCGACATACCACTGCAGGGCTCCGCCGCACGACAGCATCACCCCCATTGCGTGCCATCGCCCGTTCGCGTGGCAAAACGTATGCAGTGCGCCGTGCTTCTCTTCAACTGGCGCGTCCAGAGTTGCGAATACGACGCCGCTTGTCCCAACGCTTACCGACACGATTCCTTGGCCGACCGCTCCCGTACCGACAGCGCCGGCCGCTTGGTCACCGGCGCCACCTACGATAGGAGTACCGTTGGCAGTTTTAGCAGTCACATCAAATGATTCCGAACATGGTGGAAAGAGGTCCCGGTCCAGATGCAGGGCCCTCGCGATCTCCTCAGACCATCTCCGGTTCGGTACGTCCAGCAATCCCGTTCCGCTTGCATCGCTGACCTCGGTCGCGTGTGCGCCCGAGAGCTTTAGGCGAATGAAATCTTTGGGCAGCAGCACTCGTCGAAGCCGAGCAAAGGCTTCTGGCTCATGCTTCCGCAGCCAGAGCACCTTGGGCAATTGGAATCCGGTAAGGGGAGGGTTGCACGTGATCTGCCTCACTCGGTCCCGGCCGACGGCATCTTCGATGTCCTGGCATTCCTCGACGGTGCGCTGGTCGTTCCACAGAATCGCGGGCCTGATGACCTCGTCGTTACCATCGAGGAACACGGCCCCGTGCATTTGGCCGGTCAGACCGATACCATCGAGTTTGCTCAGGTCGAGTTCCTTAAGGCACGTTTGCACGCCGGCCCACCAATCGGAAGGGTTTTGCTCGGCCCACAGCGGCTTCGGCATGGAGAGCGGATAAGTAGCGGACGCAAGACCGATAAGGTTTCCTCTCTCATCGATGAGGACAGCTTTGCAGCCAGAAGTCCCGACATCGATTCCGAGGAGTCTGGCCATCACCGCCGAATTTACACCTTATATATAGCGGCTCATCGAACCGGAGGCGACGAGCCTCGTGCGGTGAGCGTCGAATGAGTCACTCCGCCGGGATGACCGGCGTCGAAGCTCTCAAAACATCGGGAGACGCGAAAAATGCGGGTGATGAGACCGTTTTTTCCATCCGGAACCTACCGGAACAGCAGTTTCGTAGTACAACCGAACTCGAGGCCCAATGATCGGAGTAGCCGCACAGGACAGAATTTCTACCGGGGAGCATCGCACTCGCTTTGAAAGCTTGATGCGCTGCACCCACCGCCAAGCCTACAGCTTGGCGTACCGACTGACCGGAAACGCATCCGAAGCTGAGGACCTCGTTCAAGAGACGTTTCTTCGTGCCTACCGCTTCTTCCACAAGTACGACGCCGGCCTTCCGTTTACGAGCTGGCTGTACCGGATCATGACCAACGCGCACATCGACGCGGTCAGGAGAAAGGGCCGCTTGCGGCTGACCAGCCTCGACCAGATGGGTCCCGATGGCGCCGGTACGTGGGATGTTCCCGATTGCGATTCCTCACCCGATCGAGCGATGATGCAGGACGCTTTGGGCGAACCTGTCCAGCTTGCCCTGACCTCGATGACTGCAGAATTCAGGACGGCCGTGCTTCTCGCCGACGTAGAGGGCATGGCTTACGAGGAGATTGCGGAGGTTATGAAAACTTCTGTCGGCACAGTGCGATCTAGGATCCATAGGGGGCGTAAGCAACTCAAACGGTTCCTAGTACAGAACTGCCCGCAGACCATCCGGAGAGTATCCGATGAACTGTAACACAACGCAAAACCTGCTTTCAGCCTATCTCGATGCAGAACTATCCGGCAGCGAGATGGCACGGATCCGCCGGCACCTGTCGGCCTGCGACCATTGCAGCCGGGAAGAGGTCGAGCTTCGGTCGCTCAAGTGTCTGTTGACCAGCGTCCCTCTTATCGAGCCGCCCGCGGACTTCGAGGAGAAGCTGTGCGGCGCCATTTTTGGATCCCGCCGCGAAGAAGCCGAAAAGTGGAACGAGTCGTGGCCCCTGTTCTCGGGTGTCGCTCTCGTCACCGCCGCGCTAACCCTGATGGTCATCAACCACCTGCAGGTGTCCGAGGCCACTCCGACCAGCGGACCCAACCGCGCCCTCGCTCGCGAGCTTCAGCGAGACCAGACGTATTTGAGTGGCATCGACCCGATTCTCGGCTCGACCGTGATCCCGATTAACTATGGTAAGTAAAGCCGCGTTCTTAGTCGTGTTCTCTTTGACCGTTGCGATCTGCCATGGAGACACGGAAGGGCTGCGCGCTAAGGCTCGCGATGGTCGCAAGCTCGCCCACCTCTCGGATGCGCAGGGTTTGCTGGCCAAGAGCCTGAAAGCCACCCGATTGCTCAACGTAATCGCAATCGTTACCAAATGCGGCGACTGCGATACCGTGCGTCAAAAGCTAAAAGTGGAGCAGAAGGCGAGAGGCCAGCAGTTCCGGACGGTCCTCCAGCCATTGAGCATGCAGGGCGTCACGTTCGTGGACGACGGCGAGAAAAGCATGACGTATTTTCCGGATCAGAACCTGATCCTGGAATGCCCACCGTCCACGGAGTTCGGCGACGATTTTGGCGCACGGATGGAGCTTGCCGTTAAAAACTATTCGTTGCAGGTTCGCAGAGCGGAAGCGGTGGCCGGACGCGCTACGGTAGTCGTCGTGGCGTCTCCCAAGGTGCAAGGCGTTCCCGCCCGGCAGTTCTTCCTGGACGAGCAGACGCTCTATCCTCTCCGGTTCACCACGCAGACCGCCAAGGGACAGTGGCACGTGAACATGGACACGCAGGTTGTCAGCTACCCGCGCGAGATCCCGAACAACAGTTTTCGGTTCGATCCGATCGGTGCTGCCAGAACTTACAGGTACGAGCCGGCACAGGCTTTGGCTACGGTGCGGAATATAAGAGATAGGTTGGGCTTCGATCCGGTCATCCCTAAGCGGCTGCCGTTCGGTTTCGAGCTCCAGCGATCGGAATTGCGTCAAAACGAAGATGGCCAACTTGCAGTGCTCTGGGTTACCGATGGTCTCGCAACGGCGAGGGTGTACCAGTTCCGCTGCCCGACGTTGCGCGAGGGCATGTGGAGCCTTGGCACCAGCACGGTCCTCACGGAGAACGGCGTCACTATGATGATGGTCTCTGATTTGGACACCTCGGTGCGCCAAGCGATCATGCACGCTTTTGCGCGACGCGAGCCCAACCAGATCTCGCCTCCCAAGCAGGCGTCATCCGTTTACATTGGCGTGAAGAAGACGCCCATCCCGGGGCGGGAACCGGCCAGTCCTCAGCAGATGTTTTCTCTACCAGAGCCCGCTATTGGAATCGGAAGCCCGCCGCAAGTCGGCGTACCACCTCCCCCAGCTCCCGTTCCCGGGCAAATCACACAAATCAAAGGAGAATAATGAACGCACACATGGGTGTCAAGCGCTCGACCTTATCGATTCTGGTCGCAGGAGCGGGGCTCGCCGGTATTTGCATCGCTGGTCTTCGGGCTCTTCCCGAGGCCCACGCTCAGACCAAGCTGCCCGCCTTCGCGCCCCGAACCATTTCTTACAACGAGGCGGACGACCTCGTGGCTCTGGAGAAGGCTGACAAGGCCACATCCGACCTCGTCGATTTCGTCCAGCCGGGCGTCGTGCACATCAAGTCGGAAAGCAAGATGACCAAGGACGTT
>JAXDKF010000137.1:0-20536 GCA_034667265.1 Fimbriimonadaceae bacterium | reverse complement strand
CAGAGGGAAGTGCTCGCCAAGTACAGGGAAGCGGCCGGAAAAGACGGAGAAGTGACCCCGTGCCTGCTCGCGGACGGCGCAAAAGCCTTCCGAACAGGCCCTACAGCCGTTTAGTTTGATCCCATGTTGCTTTTCCGGCTATGAACCCAACAACAAACCCCATAGATAAGAATGCAGGCTATAGCGGAAAATGAGTTATATCAGTGATTTTGCTAGGTGTTTTGGCTAAAGGAGCCCTCGCTCGGGCTAGCATTTTTGCTAGGTGGCAAAGAAGCCATCTCAAAAATGGCCGGGTGCTGTGGAAAGAACCAGTCAAGCGGTGAATCAACAGTGAGGGGTGGGTTAATGCCAATGCCAAGTACGTCAAGGCCGGATGCAGCGCAGCGCGCGGTTCGCTTGACGAAACGTGAGATCGAGGTGCTGAGCCTGATAGCTCAGGGTCATAGCAGCAAGGAGGCTGCCGATACGCTATTTGTTTCGAAGCGTACGGTGGACTTTCACCTGGCTAACATCTATGACAAGCTTCAGGTGAACAATCGCGTGCAGGCTTTTCGTGCCGCAACGCGCCTCGGTTTAATTCCGTTCGAGCCGAACTTCGGTTTTTCGCGCGGCGAGTCTTAAGTTAGGCTCTGATCGATCAAGCCTCGGGAGGATTTCGGCAACGTGACGCCGAAGCCTCTCGTTGTGCTTTTTACGGTTGCGGTAAATGGTAAATGGTAAGTGGTAAATGGGTGGAAGGATTAAGCCCCTGTGCCATTCGCCGCTTAGGTGAACGACATCGCGCTGATCGTTTGCTTGGCTGTCCGTCGGCTTTCTGTTCGGCCATTTACCACTTACCATTTTCCATTTACCGCCCTTAACTCAGCGCGCTCTGTATACTTCCACTGCGATGCCCGAAGCCCGCTATCTGGACCCCGCGAAGGTGCGCGTCACCCTGCCCGCGGAAGACGCCAGTCCAAGGGTTGAGCTGCTGGGCGAGGCGACGATCCCGAACGCGCAGATCAAGCGCGTGCTGCCGCTGAGCGGCCCCGATGGTTTCATCGCCATCCAAGATGGATCGAAGGTCGAGGTAGGCATCCTCAAATCGCTCGAAGGAATGGACTCTGATTCGCGAGCGCTCGTCGAGCAGATCCTGGATCGCCAATACTTCACGCCCAAGGTTCAAGCCATACGCTCCGTGAAAGCGGAGGGCGGCATGTGGCATTTTGTAGTGGAGACGCAACGCGGGCCGGCGGAATACTACGTTCGCAACTGGCGCGACAGTGCGCATGAGATCGCCCCTAATCGATGGTTGGTCCACAGCGTTGACGGCCAGCGCTTCGAGATCCCAACCGTGGAGAGTCTGGATGTCCAAAGCCAAGCCCTTCTGGACCAGCTTCTCTAAGATCGCGCTCGACTGGGTGTATCCACCCCAATGTGCTTTGTGCACGCGTATCGGCACTCCAGCCGTTTGCGAGGTGTGCGCCAGCGAGATGACGCCGTTGCCGACTCTCTACGAGGAGCGGCTTGACGATGTGTTGAGCTTCCGGCTGAGCGTCTACTCGTACGACGGGAGAGCCGGCCAGGCGGTAAGGCGGTTGAAGTACTCGCGGGCGACCTCGCTAGCGGGCTTCATGGCGGATGCGATTAAGACCATGGCTTGCGAAGCGGACCTGATGGATGGCCGCATCGTGGCTCCGGTCCCGATCCACTGGCGCAGGCGGGCGTCCCGAGGCTTCAATCAGGCCGAGCTCTTATGTGGCTCGTTCCCTCGGCCGTCGGTGCGTAAGGATCTTCTCATCCGCACGAGACCGACGTCTCCCCAAGCCGGGCTCAGCGCCGATCAGCGCCGTCGCAATCTCACAGGAGCGTTTCGCGTCCAAGGCCGGGTGGATGGCCAGCGCATTCTGCTCGTGGACGATGTTCTCACGACGGGACAAACCGGCCGCGAGTGCGGCCGTGTGCTCTTGGAAGCAGGGGCGATCGAGGTAGGGCTGGTGACGTTTGCGGCCGAGTTGTAGCGTCCATTCCGTCGCACCGGTCTCTGGGCCATGGGTTGCTACGCGCCCGGAGCAAGTCTCAGCCCGTAGGCAGAATCATCGCCTGGAAGGCAATGCTACATTGCGCGAAATCGTGGCCGTCGCAAACGCGGCGATGCCTTCGCCCCGGCCAATCGCGCCGAGACCTTCGTTCGTCGTCGCCTTCACGCTTACGCGGTCCGACCTCACTCCGAGCACAGTAGACATCGCTTCACGCATCTCCACGGCTCGCGGCATGATGCGCGGCGCCTCCGCCATGATCGCCACATCCACGTTCACGACTTTCCACCCGGCGCTTCCCAAGAGCCCGGACGCGTGACGCAAGAAATTCAGAGACGGCTGGTCCTTCCAATTGGGATCGGAAGGAGGGAAGTGCTGCCCGATGTCGCCAAGCGCGGCAGCTCCCAAGAGCGCATCCACGGCGGCATGCACGACCACATCCGCGTCCGAGTGACCCTCCAGCCCCGGTCCGTCCTCGAACCGCACGCCGCCCAGAAATAACGGCCGCGCTGGGTCCGCAGAGAAACGGTGGACGTCGTAGCCGATGCCGGTGCGAGTTTCACCGCCGAGCATCCCACGTGCTCGTTGCAGATCTTCCACGGTCGTTATTTTGAAGTTATCCGCTTCGCCTTGCACCAGGTCTACCTTGTAACCCGCAGCCTCAAGATATGCCGCATCGTCCGTATGCGGTCCGCCACTTCCCATAGCTTTCTTAAAAATCGTGCCCCTGGCGCCTTGCGGCGTTTGCATGCATACGACCGCGTCTCGATCGATCAGCTCGCCGCTACCCAAATAGCGAATGGAGTCCGCCGGACGCACGGCAGCCGCCGCCGCATCGTTCGCCTCCACGCCTTCGATCACTCTACTGATCAAGGAATGGCTGACAAACGGCCGCGCGCCATCGTGGACCAAGATGGCATCGGCGTTTGACGGAATTCTTTCCAGCCCGATCCGCACGCTGTCCGACCTAAACTCCCCGCCCTGCACAACGAAGATCGCTTTGGCAGCATCGCGCTGAATCAGATCTAGATTGTCTTTGGACGCGACCACGCCAACGCCAGAGATCCGTGGGTGGGACAGCAGCGCGTCGAAGGACCACTTCCAGACAGGACGGCCACCTAAGTCTTCAAGAACCTTGTCGCGTCCGAACCGCTCACCTTTTCCGGCGGCGAGCACGATCGCATAAACCCGCATCTAATGGCCGCGCTTCCGAGGCTTCAGCCCGCCGCCGTTGTCGCCCCCGGGTTCCGCTTCGGCGAAGATCATCTTCCCCCGCTCGGTCTGGATCACCTGAGTGACAATGACGTCCAGCGTCTCGCCGATGTGGGTCTTGCCATTTTCGACGACCACCATCGTGCCGTCCTCGAGGTACCCGATGCCCTGGCCAGGCTGGTTGCCTTCGCGATTGACGGTCAACTCGAGGGTCTCTTGCGGCATGATGTTCGAGCGAAGAGCCAACGCCAGGTCGTTTAGAGACAGCACCTTCACTTCCTGCAAGGCGGCGACGCGGTTCAAGTTAAAGTCGTTGGTCACAATGTCCGCGCCCAGCGCTTTCGCAAGCCGAACCAGCCTCGCATCCACGCCGTCTCCAAGATCCGGGGCGAAACGGTCGTGGACGCGGACCTCTAAATTGAAGTCCGCCTGCATATGCCGTAGCACGTCCAAGCCGCGGCGGCCCCTTTGCCGACGCAGGTTGTCATGGCTATCGGCAATGTGCTGAAGCTCGTCGAGCACGAAGCCAGGCACGTAGATCTGTCCGTCCAAGAACCCTGCCCGCACCACGTCGTACACGCGGCCATCGATGATCACGTTGGTGTCGAGCAGCTTGACCCCGCTGCGCCGGCTGGTAGCTCGTCCCCTGTTCCAGGGCAAGATCTCGGCCATCGATTGAAGCGTGTAGATCGCGATGACGATGAAGCCCAAAGTCAGGGCCAGGATGCCAAAGAACTTGTAGCCTGGATCCGCGCCAGGGACGTACTGGAACAGCAGAAGGACGGGCACCGCCATGATGATCCCTGCGAAGACGCCGAGGAACATCGTGACCTTGTCGCCAGTGTGCATCTTGTCCCAGCGCTCGACCATCCGGTCAACCCGGCCGAGAAAGATGTTGCCGACGAATGCGCCTGCGAGGGCACCGATCAGGGCGATAGGGATGATCGAGACAGCAGAACCGACCATTGCGCGGAAGGCCTGGAGCTCGGCCGGCGATGGCTTGGCGTTACGAGAGAGAAGCTCGTAGATCCAAGTTAACAGGGCTTGGGCGGAGCTGCCTGCCAGAAACCCGCCTATTAAGGCGAAGACCAACACAAAGGCCATACGCCCGTATTGGCGTGCGTTCCAAGCAAACAAGCTTCGCTTCATACCCATTTCGTGTCACGTCGCTCTTCAGCGTGGAACCGCTTCGCCCACCTTAATGGATACCTTATCCAGCACTGGGAAACGGAACGCTGTTGCGATATTTCCTCCCGCCAATTTAACATGGGAGGCCGAAAGTTGCCGGTCCGCTACCGTTGGATCGATGCCTACCCAGCTCTTTCCGTTCCAGACCTCAACCCAGGCATGGTAGTAAAACGTACCGTCCCAGCTTACTAGCCCGCTAGCGAGCTTTGTAGGTACGCGAGCAGCCCGCAGGATGGTTGCGGCCAATATCGCTGAATCGCGGCACACGCCTTCCTTGCTGGAGAGGATCTCGTTGGCGTCCCTGAGCACTCCTATCCCGAGATTTGCTTTCATGTGGCTTGCGACCCACTTTTGGACCTTGAGGGACGCTCCCTTTACGCTCGTTTCCTTACCCACGATCTGCTTGGCGAGGGCCTTGAACTTGGCAGAGTCCGACGGTATGTATGTGTCCGCCGTAACCCATAACGGCTGAGCCTTGGCTGCGGCTTGGATCGCAATGTTGGACGAATCGATCTCGACCGGGTGCACATCGATATTCCAGGAGTCGCCTTTTTTGATTGCGGTCTGATGTCCGTCGCTCGGGATGGTGGGCGCCCCAGGCGCCACGAGCTCGAACTTGAACCGCTTCAGATGGCGAGGGTCTGCGATCGGCTTGTCGGGTTTGATCGAGCTGGCGGCCGCAATGTCCGCCATAGGACCACCCGCGCCTACTGAGGGCGCGCCAAGCGAATCCGGAATGATCTCCATGCCGAGCGGCGCCTCCGCCTTGATCAGGTCACCTTTGGCACTCACGTAGATCTTCATGGTCGCTTGCGGGTCGATGACCTCGACGAGAGTCGCGCTGTACGATTTGGTGCCGATCGTGACGGTCGCCGGTCCGCGGTTGATCGCTTCATCCTTGACGAAGGACACCGTGTTTGGCTGGAGCACGTAAAACGTCTTTCTCGAATTCACGCCGCTTGTGAGGACGAGCGGCATGGGGTCGTCCACGATCGGTCCGTCTTTCGGAATGGGGAGGCGCTTCGTCTGCTTTGGGCCGCCGGACACGATGTCCACGTCGGCGAAGTCGCCTTTGAATACGGCATTTACGGTCTGAGATCGACCGCCGCTCTTGGTCACGAACAGCATCCGCACCGGCTTGCCGGAGGCATCCGACCACGAAGTAGAAGTGATCAAGACTTGGAGCGCCGTTCCGAGCATTCCCGCGTTCACGTTGGTTCGAGAGTCTCCTCTCTTAAGCAGACGCCCGGCGACCATTTCGTCGCGCATGGAGTAGGACGCGTCACCTATGCGCGTGCCCTGGAAATAAATTCCGAGCCGGACTTCGTCAGCGAACGAAAGGGCGCTCGCAAGCAAAACCGCGAAGAACACAAACAAGCGAGAAAACATAATCTTAGAGTTCAATACTGATCCAACGGCCTGGGCATCGCGTAGATTCCCGTGCGCGTACTTTAGTTTACCACTCGTGGGAAGAAGCGGCTGCACAAAATGCCTTGTAGCGGTTGACAGCCGGTTTGGAGCGGGGTAGAGTCGCAACGCCTTCTTTCCCCATTTGGTGCCGAACTTGAAAGCATGGTTGGTGGGTCTACCAGGGGCGGAAGGTCCAGAGACACGGATTAGTTTATGGCCAAAAAACTTGTAATCGTCGAGTCCCCCGCCAAAGCCCGAACGATCGGCAGCATTTTAGGCAGCGATTACGACGTCCAAGCCAGCATCGGCCATATTCGCGATCTCCATCCCAATTCAAAGGGCCTTCCGGAAGAGTTTCGGAAGAAGTGGTGGTCCGACTACTCCGTAGATGTCGACAACAACTTCGAGCCGATCTACGAGGTGCCGAGCGAGAAGCGCCAGCAGGTCGAGCGGCTGCGTAAGGCGATGAAGGGGAAGGACACCCTCGTGCTCGCTACTGACGAAGACCGGGAGGGCGAAAGCATCTCCTGGCATCTCCTCCAAGTCCTCAAGCCGGCAAAGGGCGTCAAGGTCCAGCGCATCGCTTTCCACGAGATCACCAAGGAAGCGATCCAACGCGCCTTGGATCACCCCCGCGATGTCGACTTGAAGTTGGTGGAAGCCCAGGAAGCACGGCGCATCTTAGATCGGCTCTATGGGTACACGCTCTCGCCCGTGCTCTGGTCGCGTGTCACGAAGAATCTGAGCGCAGGGCGCGTACAGAGTCCGGCGGTCAAGTTGATCGTCGAGAGGGAAGAGCAGCGCCGCCGATTCATGTCCGGCACCTATTGGGGCCTGAAAGCGGAGCTCGCCGCGGAGGAGCAGGGATTTACGGCCGAGCTGCGCAATGTCGGCGGCAGAAAGATTGCAACCGGGGCCGACTTCGACGATACAACTGGCGAGCTCAAGCCGAACGCGAAGGACGTCCTGCTGTTGGACGAAGCACGCGCTCGCGCGTTAGAAGCCGGAGCCCGCGAAGCTAAGCCGTGGAAGGTTGGCAAGGTCACGGTTCGCGAAGCTTTTGAAAGGCCAGCTCCGCCGTTCATGACCACCACGCTTCAGCAGGACGCAAACCGGAAGTTCGGCTTTTCGGCAGACCGCACCATGCGCGTCGCGCAATCGCTTTATGAGGGCGTCTCGTTGGGTGGCGATCCTGAGGGCCTCATCACTTATATGCGCACCGACAGCCTTGCCCTTTCCAGCGAGGCGCTGACGGGAATTCGCAATCTCATCTCTCGCGAGTATCCGGACTGCCTGCCGGAAAAGCCGGAGCGCTACTCGTCCAAGGTCCGCAACGCACAGGAGGCGCACGAGGCGATCCGTCCAACCGATGCAAATCGCAAGCCGCGAGACGTCGCCCGCTATTTGAACGACGAGCAGAACAAGCTTTACGATCTGATCTGGAAGCGCACGGTGGCCTGTCAGATGAAGCCCGCTCGCGTGCTCAAGACCGAGGCGCAGATCGAAGTGATGGTCGGCGAAGAAAAGCTGATCTTCGAGTCGTCTGGCAAGCAGATCCTATTCGATGGTTATCGCCGCGTGTATTTGGAAGGCGTCGACGATGCGGACGCCGAACGCGATGCGATGGAGCGCCGCCTCCCTCGGTTGATAGAGGGAATGGACGTCGAAAGACGATCGGTGGACGCACAAGCGCACCACACCAAGCCACCGGCGCGCTACACGGACGCCACCTTGATCAAGAAGTTGGAAGAGCAGGGCATCGGGCGTCCGAGCACATACGCGTCGATCATTGCCACCATCGTGGACAGAGGATATGTCCGCAAAGCGGGCAAGCAGCTCGTGCCATCGTGGAAGGCCTACCTAACGATGGAGGTCCTTGAGAACAATTTCAGCGAGTTCATGGACCTCGGCTTCACTGCGCAGATGGACGAAGCGCTGGACGACATCGCCGACGGCAAGACCCAATCTCGCGAATACTTGCGGGACTTCTTCATGGGCTCGCCCGGTCGGCCGGGATTGAAGAGCGCGGTAGAGGAGAGAAAGCGCGAGATCCCCTATCCCGCTTTCGTCCTCGGGCAGCATCCGGAAAGTGGCGAGGACATCCTGGTGCGCACCAACAAGAGTGGAGACGCGTTCCTTCAGCTCGGTCCGGCGGAGAACAAGAAGTTTGGAAATATTCCCGAAGATCTCGCGCCTGCCGATCTAAGCGTGCCCAAGGCTCTCGAGCTATTTGAGCAGAAAGGCGCGGAGCCTGAGTCATTGGCCGACGATCCGATCACCGGTCGACGCCTCTTGCTCAAGAATCGCGGCGGTTACTACCTCGAGGTCGAGCGCACGCCCGAGGAGATCGAGGCAAAGGTCAAGCCCACCTGGGTGTCCTTGCCGCCGCACGCTGACCCGCGGACCTTGACGCCAGAGGACTTGAGCTTCTTGCGGAACCTGCCTAGGGAGCTTGGCAACCATCCCGAGACCAGCGAAGTGGTGACCTTCAAGATGGGCAAATATGGCGCCTATGTCGAGTCCGGAACGGAGAGACGTACAGTCGAGAATTGGCGCGACGGCGAGACGATGAATCTGGAGCAAGCGCTCGAGATCCTTGCGCAGCCGAAATTCAAGAGCGCGCGCTCGAGCACGCCGAGCACGATCGCGGAGCTTGGGCAAATGGAAGGTGCGGCCGGGCCGGTCAAGGTTTTGAATGGCCGCTATGGACCTTATGTTACGGACGGCGAGACTAACGCCACATTGCCCAAGGGCATCGATCCTAAATCGGTGACTGCGGAGCAGGCGGGAGCTCTCTTGAAGGCGAAGCGCGAGGCCGGTCCTTCGAAGAGACCTTTCAAACGCAAGACCACAAAGCGGACGACGACGGCGAAAAAGAAACCGGCGACGACTTCGCGCCGGAAGACCGCGTAAAGCTTTTGTCATCTCGCGCTTGCTCGGGATGACAAAAGAAGATCGGCCATGATCCACACATGTCTGGCACTGAACTCAAGATCGCGGAGTTCCAGTCCGCGGAGCAGCTTGCCTCGATAGAGCTCCGCCGCCGTATCTTGAGAACGCCACTGGGGCTGGACTTCACCGCCGAACAACTTGCGGAAGAAAGGGACGAACTCCACCTGGTCGCGATGCAAGACCAAAACGTAATCGCCTGCCTGGTTCTCACGCCTCAAGAAAACCAGGCGATAAAGATGCGCCAGGTCGCGGTGGAACCCGCCCATCAGGGCCAGGGCATAGGGCGAGAGCTGGTTGAGTTCTCGGAGAAAGTCGCCAAAGACAAAGGCTTCACCCGCATGGTCCTCCACGCGAGAGACACGGCCGTGCCGTTTTATCTCCACCTCGACTACGACATCGAAGGCGAGCCTTTCGAGGAAGTCACCATTCCCCATCGCCGGATGGCCAAAGCCCTCTGAACGCCTATGCCGCCGGGATGTCCGTCCGGTAGCGCTGAATCAGCTCGATGGCGAGATCGACGCCTTCCCATCCGCGGACGTCTACCGTTTTCTCCTCCAGCTCTTTGTAGATCTCAAAGAAGTGCGTGACTTCTCGAAGGACATGAGCTTCCAGATCATCCAGCGACCGCAGACCCTCAAAGCGCGGGTCGCGCGTCGCCGCGCAGATGATCTTTTCGTCCGGGCCCTTGTCGTCCTTCATGAGCAGAACGCCCAGGGGCTTGGCCTCCACGATGCAGCCCGGAAAAGTCGGGTGGGAGATGATCACCAACACGTCAAGGGTATCGCCGTCACGCGCTTTCGTTCTGGGGATGTAGCCGTAGTCAAACGGATAGTACAGAGGAGAGTAGAGCACGCGGTCGAGCCGAATCATCCCCGTGTTTGGATCGACTTCGTATTTGTTGGTGCTCCCCTTGGGGATCTCGATGATAGTGTTGAAGACGTTGGGCGCATTTACCCCGATAGGCACGTCGAGCAGGGACATTAGAGGAAGGCTACCGCCAATCGAGTGAATCGATTCACCCGCAATACCATGTCCTTAAGGCATGTCTATGATCTTGCTAATTCTGGCTTGTATCGCTGCGATCGCGGGCTTTATCTGCAGCATCATCATCTTGGTAGATGCCTTCAAGGACGCGATTTGGAAGGGTTTGGTATCCCTGCTTTGCGGCTCTATTTTCTTTACTATGCGCTGTTCGAGTTCGAGCATGAGAACAAATGGCTGATCGTCTTGGGTTCTCTCGGAGGAAGCGCGATCGCAAGCGGGCTCTTTATGATGAGCGGGTTCCAAGCGCGATAAGAGTGAACAATTTGCGGATTTCGGAGCACGCGCCTACAGAAGTGCATGCCACCATGATCTACTCATGAGCACTCTCCAAGGAAAGAAGAGTTTGCAGCGCAGCTCCAACATGATGGTGCTACTCGCCATCCTGCTTGGTCTCGGGGGCGCGGCTCTGACGTCCGTTGCCGGTGATAGCCCTCTCCCCGCTTTCGGCGCCGCGCTTCTATTGGCGGCCATCGTTTTGTGGTTCTGGGGCCTTGCCCATTACTGCATGAGCAAGGGCTATGGCGGCTCACTTGCCGCGATCGGCATTCTAGGAATAATCGGCCTTATCATCCTGGCCGTCCTGCCCGACAAGCTCAAAGCTGACGCGCCGCCTGTAATGTCGGAGACCAACTATCCACGCCCTGACATCAGCGCGGGTCCAACTGTGGACTGAGACCGCTTGCAGCCCGCCGGTTTGGCACCGAGTGCCGGCAAACCCCCAACCATGCGCCTCGAGGCGCTTGAAAGGGCCAGGTTCGCCAAACTGTGGAATAAGCCTGGTGGATGTCGACGCTTTACCTGCTCTCTGGCCTCCTGATGTTGCTGTGCGGATTTGCCTGCACGGTGGCCATCCTGCTCCACGCGGCGATGAACGAAGCATGGAATCGTTCCGTCGTGTGGCTGCTCACGGGAGCGGGCTTCGTTTATTACGTGCTGTTCGAATTCGATAGTCGATTCAAGTGGCCGGTGACGGCGGGCGCGATCGGCGGAATAGCGCTTGGCGCCAAGCTCTTCATGATGGGCAGCGGAATGCAGACATAGGGCAGTGTCCGTGGCTCATCAGCGCTCAAACTAGTTAGTTGACCAGGTTCTGCTCGCGGCCCTGAAGCACTCGGCTCCCGCGAACCGAGAATTTTGTATCCATGGCCTCTCTCGCAATGAAAAAGGAGCTGCAACGCAGCTCGAGCATCAAGGTCCTCACGGCCATTCTCTCCGGCATCGCCGGTCTCGCCATCATCATCATGGCCGGCAAGAGCTCGTTCTCGATTATCGGTATCGCGCCCATTTTCGCGGCCGCGATTTTCTGGTACTGGGGCCTGGGCCAATACTGCCTGAGCAAGGGCTATAGCGGCGCGATGGCCGCGATCGGAGTCCTCGGACTGCCTGGATTGATTATCCTGCTCGTCCTGCCGGACCGGTACAAGGTCGAGGCGCCTCCCGTGGTCCAACATACGAACTATCCGCGCTCGGCGATCGGCTCCGTTACGACGATCGTGTAACGACCCACTGCAAGAGTCAGAGAAGCTCGCCCGAGAGACCCCAAACATGGGCGCCCGTGGCGCGTACCCGGGCAGTACGCCCGGCGCGGTCTGGCGAGCCCGGAAAATGCACCATCTTGAACTCTCTGCTATAACCCTGCAGCATCCGGGGATCTCTTGGCGATGAGCCCTCGATCAGAACTTCTAACTCTCGGCCGACGTATCCCGCGTTGATCTCTAATGTGATCTCGTTCTGAAGGTCCATTAGCTTTTTCAGTCGCTCCTTTTTCAGCGGGAGGGGAAGTTGCGGCATGTCCGCCGCGGGCGTTCCCGGCCGGGGACTGTAGATGAAGGTGTAAGCGCCATCGAACCTCACTTTCCGCACTATCTCGAGAGTCCCCTCGAACTCTTGCTCCGTTTCGCCTGGGAAGCCCACGATGATGTCCGTCGTCAAGCCGATCCAGGGCACGGCCGAGCGCAGCTCCTCGACTATCGAAAGGTAGCTCTCGACCGTATACACGCGGTGCATGCGCTTGAGAAGCTCGTCGGCTCCTCCTTGCAGCGGAAGATGCACGTGTTCCATGACCATTGGGCAATCTCGGATGGTTTTAATCAGATCCGTTTTAAAATCACGTGGATAAGGGCTCATGTACCTGATCCGCTCGAGACCGGGCACCTCGTTGAGCTGCCAGAGGAGACGGCTGAACGGCACTCGCCCTTCCACCATGTTCTTGCCGTAGCTGTTCACCGTCTGCCCAAGGAGAGTGATCTCTTTCGTGCCGTTGGCGGCCAGTGCAGAGACTTCTTCCACGATGTCCGCGGTGGATCGCGAACGCTCCCGCCCGCGAGTGATGGGCACGATGCAGAACGTGCAGAACTTGTCGCACCCGTATTGGATCGGCACGAAGGACTTGAGCTTCGCGGGCCGGTTCAGTTGCCGCTGGGGTACGTCGTCCACGAGCGCGCCTTTCCTCTCCGGAAGGTCTAGGCGTTTCTGAAATCGGCGGCTTTGAAACGCTTCCTCCACGAGGCCCGCCACCTGCGAAAGATCTCCCGTACCGAGAACGAAGTCCACGTGCGGATTTCGGCGCCGGATCTCGTCCGCGCGGAGCTGGGCCATGCATCCGCAGACGCCGACCACGAGGTCCTTCTTGGTCTTCTTCAGGATCGCAAGCTCGCCGAGCAGCGAGAACGCCTTGTCTTCCGGCTTCCTGCGGACCGAGCACGTGTTGAGCAGGATCACCTGCGCTTCAAAGACAGATCCGGCCGGCTGCAAGCCTATAGCCTGAAGCGCCAAACCGATCTGCTCGCTGTCCTCTTCGTTCATCTGGCAGCCCCACGTCTGCACGAAGTACGTGCCGTTGCGGGCTCTCGGACGCTCGGCCATCGCCAAGCTTCCCGGACGCTGAAGAAGTGCGGACATGTGTTGTTATTTTGAACCAGCCGGATAGGGCCGGTCCCTCGGAGCGTTCTAAACTCTAGACGCCCGGGATACATTCTGGGCCATTCGATCTATGAACGCAGAGCCCGAAACTCCACCTTTGACTGACTCCGAGGTGCCCGATAACGCTCCGACGCCCGCGGCCGAGCCAAGCTCGCGGGCCAACACGGGGGCACTCTGGCTCAACCGGATCGCCCTTCTGTTGGGATTCGCCGGGGTGTTTATCGCCGGGGTCATGAGCCTCGCGCACGCGATGGCTCGATCAATCCCGTGCGGAGAGAACGGTGGATGCAACGTCGTCGCGCAGGACCCGTCGTCCCAGATCTTCGGGATACCGGTCGCGTACCTCGGACTCGGCGCTTATGTCGTGCTGGCCGCGATTTCGGCCATCCGCGCGCTTCGTGGACTCAGTCGCACGCAGCCTCTCGGGATTCTTGCGTTGATCGTCTCCGGCGCAGGCGCCTTATTCAGCTTTTACCTGCAGTACATCGCATTCACGCAGATACACGCTTTCTGCGTCTGGTGTCTCGCGTCCGCCATCGTGATGTGCTTGAGCTTCCTGGTCCAGGCGGCGATTGCGCAAAGCGACCTCCAGCCAGAAACAGGACGGCGCAAGGACGCGGACGTCGGCTTCACGGTCGGCCTAGCGGCGTTAGCGCTTCTAGGAATCGGTTGGCAAAGTACCGCCCTCGTCAGGACAGCCCCGGCCTTGCCCAGTCCGGCAAGCGCTGAACAGTACATGGTGACCAAGGACTCTCTGAAGGAAGGCCCTGACACCGCGCCGGTGAAGATCGTTGAGTTTTCCGATCTGCTCTGCGGGACCTGTCGGCTGGCGTATCCGGAGGTCAGGAAGTTCGTTGCGGATTCGAACGGCAAGGCACAGCTCGTGTTTCGGCACTACCCGATTTACGGCAACCCCGAGCACAAGATGTCCTTGCCCGGCGCGTACATCGTGGAGTACGCCGCCGAGAGAGGCAAAGGCTTCGAGTTTATCGATGCGTTCTTCAAGATCGAGCCGCCGCAATTGCAGACCATCGAGCAGGTGTTCGACGTGGCGAAATCGATTGGCTTGGATTTGAACGACGTCAAGGCTCGCATGAAAGACAAGGATCCTGCGTATCAGCGGGTCACGCGGGACATCAAGACGGCGCGCGACTTCAACATCCACGAGACGCCAAGCTTCGTCATCTTTGCTCCGGGGGTGCGGCCGGTGCGTGTCATGTTTTACGACCTCATGAGCACGCTCAAGAAACCCGAATACCAGCAATTCCTAAAACCCAATGGCAAATAAGAAGCGGCCATCGGTCCTCGTCGCAATGTCGGGCGGTGTGGATAGCAGCGTCGCCGCCGCGCTGATGGCCCGGAGGGGCTACGACGTGATCGGCCTCACGATGCAGATTTGGCAGGAAAGCCAGACCGATCCTCGCCACGCGGGGTGCTGCTCCTTGGGCGCGGTAGAGGACGCGCGCCGCGTAGCCCGGCAGATCGGCATCCCTCATTACGTGATGAACTTCAAAGAGGAGTTTCGGCGCAACGTGATCGACAACTTCGTCGAGGAATACGCAGCCGGCCGGACTCCCAATCCTTGCGTCCAATGCAACCGCCATGTGAAGTTTGAGATCCTCGTCCAGAAGATGAAGGAACTCGGCTGCGACAAGCTTGTCACGGGTCACTACGCACGCATTCGGCGGTCGAAGGACGGCAGCTACCGCCTGCTCAAGGCGCGAGGAGAAGGGAAGGACCAGAGCTACGTTCTCTACATGCTCGGCCAGGAACAGCTCTCGCAAACCCTCTTTCCCATGGGGGAGATCGCGGACAAGGCAATGACCCGCGGAATGGCGGAAGAGTTCGGCTTGCATTTGGCCCAAAAGCCGGACTCGCAGGAGATCTGCTTCGTCAGCGAGGCGGGCGGATATCAAGAGTTCTTGCGTAACACGCGCAGCGATCTTTTCTCAGAGGGCGAGATCGTAGACAGCGGTGGCAAGAAGCTCGGTACGCATGGCGGCGTCGCCGGTTTCACGGTGGGCCAGAGGCGTGGCGTTGCGGTCTCTGCCGGACGGCCACTTTATGTGCTGAGCTTGGAGCCAAAAGCCAACCGCGTCGTCGTGGGCGAGGCAGACGAGCTACTGACCAAGGACGTGCCGCTGGAGGATATGTACTGGCACGTTCCGGCTGTCTGGGATGGCATTCGCGTGGAGGCAAAGATCCGATACAACATGGATGCCAGACCCGCTCGCCTTTTCGGCGGCAAGACTCCGAGGCTCGTGTTTGAAAATCCGGTCCGCGCCGTCACGCCGGGGCAGATGGCGGTTTGCTATCGCGGCAAGACGGTGATTGCGGGCGGCACGATCACGCGAGCATAAAAGGCTTTCGCATCAAGCACGGATGTGCCCTCTTATTCGATGATGATCCCATGGCTGATCGCGAACAGCAACGCCTGCTCGAGGTTCATCCGCGCACCCTTCAGATCCACGTCCCTGAGCTGAACGCCGGTAAGGTCCGCGCCTCGTAAGTCCGCGCCGTTAAGCTTCGCGTGGCTCAAGTTGGCGTCTTTCAGAAGTGCTCCGTACAAAGTCGCTTTCTTGAGCGACGCCGAGTAAAGATCCGCGCCGACGAGCTTCACGTCCGAGAAGTCGACCTCGTCCAAGTCCTGCATGCGCATCTGCGTGTAGGACCAATCTCCACCCTTAACCACAATGCTGGAAAGATTGGCTCCCGCGAAGCTGCTTCCCACCATGCGGCAGTTCTCAAACATGGCCCCGTACAGGTCCGAATTCGTGAAATTACAGTTCAAGAACGAGCTCGACAGGTGATGCGAAGAACCTAGCTTCACCCCTGTAAAGTCGCAGTCCTGAAACTCGCAATGGTGGGTTTCGCACTCGATCAGCCGGGAACCCAGAAACGAGCATCGCTTAAACCGGCATCGCTCCAGGGTCTCGCCCGCAAAGGTGAGCTCCTCGAGCTTCTTGTCTTCATGCTGTTCGTCGGCTCCTGTCATCCGCTCTGGAAGCGAGTGTATCTTTCGCCGATCGCTACATAGTTACCCGTATTGCAACCTGATGTCTATCTCACCAAGCATCGCGTACTAAGGCAAGCGGCAGGAAACAGTCCGAATACTGCGTCTCATACCGCAAATCTCATTGATCGCTATTGAGATCACTAGTAGCCGTCCCCATCTCTCACCCGTGGGCACGGACAAACCCGAACGCGCTACGGGCGATCGAGACATTTGCGTCTCTAGCCGCCTACTGTCGCTTGTCCGAGCTGCCCAAACGCTACGAGTCCGCAACACGGATGGAAGGGACACGAACCGATGTCGATAAATAGATTCGTCTCGAAGGTCAGATCGCGGCCTGAAGCAGATGACGAGAAAGATGGATTCAATCGTCTAACCGCGTCTGGCGAAACCAAAACGGGATTCACGTCCTTAGTCGAGCACTTGCCGGTGGGCATGTTCGAAATTCGAGCGAATGGCGACTTCATCGACGCCAACCAAGCCTTCGCCGAGATGATGGGATTCCAACTCGTAGAGGAGCTCCAGGGCCGCAACCTGTACGATTTCTTCCCGGACCCGGAGCAACGGGGAAAACTGATCGCCCTCCTCGGCGATGGCGAGGGTGAAACCGCAATTTTTGAGGCCGTCGGGCAGGGCGGGAAGCCTGTCATGCTCGAGCAGAATGTTTGTCCTGTTCGCGGCCAGTCCAAGGAAGTCGAGCGTTACAAGGGCGTTGTGCAGGACGTCACCGCGCGGCGCCGGGGCGACGAACGATCAGACCCTTTGGCCGAGGAGCGCGAGGCGCTTGCGCACAGGTTTGCGACTCAATTCCAAAGCGCACCCGTAGCGCAGGTTTTTACCGATCGCGAAATGCGGATCGTCGATTGGAATCCCGCCGCTGAGCGCATCTTCGGCTACACAAAGGAAGAGGCGCTGGGCAAAGACACGTCCGAGCTCATTACTGCGCCCGGGGACAAAGCCCACATGGAAGGTACCGACGCAAACACCGAGGGGGATCCCCTCGGTCCGGCCCTCCGGCGCTGCATTACAAAGGACGGCAGAGAAGTTTTTTGCGAGTGGATATCCGTGCCGGATTACGCGCCCGACGGACAGTTTGGCGGCTCCATCGCAATGGCTCTGGATGTTACGGAGCGCCGACACCTGCAAGAGCAGCTCGCCCAAGCCCAAAAGATGGAGAGCGTCGGCCGGCTAGCCGGCGGCATCGCCCACGACTTCAACAATCTTCTGACCGCGATCACCGGCCATGCCGATCTCGCTTTGATGAGAGACGGCGTGCCGGAAGACATCCGAGAGGATCTGAACCAAATCATCGAGGCCGGTGAGCGCGCTGCGGGTCTCACCGGTCAGCTCTTGGCCTTTGCTCGCAAGCAGGTCATGGAACCACAGGTGCTCGACAGCGGTGAGCTGGTAGATCGTCTTGGCGGAATGCTCCGGCGAATAATCGGCGAAGACATCGAGCTGAACATCGATAGCCCATCAGGCTTCTTCGTCAGGGCCGATCCCAGCCAGATCGAGCAAGTGCTCATCAACCTTGTCAGCAATGCAAGGGACGCCATGCCACAGGGCGGGACTCTCTCCATCGAAACGCGCGGCGTAAGTCTTACAACTGAAGCCGGCGCCCCGTGTGATCTCTCGGCCGGCGACTACATTGTGATTGCCGTTGCCGATTCGGGGCCCGGCGTCGATTCTTCCATCCGCGAGCAAATCTTCGAGCCGTTCTTTACGACTAAGCCAAAGGGGAAAGGAACTGGGCTAGGACTGGCTATGTGTTACGGTATCGCCCGCCAAAACGGCGGCGTCATCACATTGGCCAGCCGGTCCGGAGAGGGCGCCAAGTTTGAGGTGTATTTGCCTCGGCATGCGGCCCTCATCCTACACGGCACTTCCGTTGAATCCAAAGCGCAGCCGGTCACCGCCGCAAGGCGTACGGTTTTGCTAGTGGAGGGCGATGCGCAGGTCCGCGCGGTCGGCCTGCAATCCCTGCAGGCCGCAGGCTACACGGTCTTGGAAGCGCCCTCCGGTTCAGCCGCGCTCGACGTGATCGCATCTACGGACGAGGTCATCGATCTGGTCGTTGTGGATTTGGTTATGCCTCAGATGAGCGGGCGACAGCTCGCCGATTTCATTTTGGAAGTCAATCCGGCCACAAAGATCTTGTTTGTGTCCGGCTATGCGGACAACACATTCGACGTGTTCGGGGATGGCGCGTCTGCATTCCTTCAGAAGCCTTATAGCCCGGCCACTCTTGCCGTGGCAGTGCGAAAGCTGCTTGGCGCCGCCGACGCCAAGGCTGCGTGACCCAGAGGTTCAATCATGCTTAGAAATAACTTTTCAGACGCGAAGATCTTAATCATCGACGACGAGGAAGAGAAGATAGCTCTCATCTCCGAGCTGCTTCATCTCTCGCGCTATCAGAACACTCGGGGAATGAGCGATTCGCGAGAAGCCTGGGCCGTGTTCGCGGAATACAAGCCGGACCTCGTGATCTTGGACCTCCACATGTCGCACTTCGACGGCTTCGACGTGCTCCGTCAGCTCCAGCCGCTGATCGAACCGGACGATTACCTGCCCATCATCATCGTGACCGGCGATACCAGCCGCGACACGAGAGAGCGTGCCCTTTCCGGCGGCGCGATGGACTTCGTTTCGAAGCCTTACAACGCGGCCGAGATCCTCCTGCGCGTGCGCAACCTTTTAGATACGCGGTGGCTGCATCTCCAGCTTAGGCAAGAGAAGCAGAACCTCGAAACGCGAGTGTGGGATAGGACCAAAGAGCTCGAAATGGCCTACGACGAAGTCGTCGACAAGCTTGCGATCGCCGCGGAATATCGAGATGACGACACGGGCGAGCACGCCCGCCGCGTTGGCACGACGAGCCAAGAAATTGCAATCCAGCTGGGATACGCGCCTGAAGAGGCCCGCAAAATCGGCAAGGCAGCCCTCCTGCACGACGTAGGCAAGATCGGCGTTCCCGACGTGATCCTGCTCAAGGCGGGATCGCTTGACACGGCCGAGCTTCAGCACATCCGCCAGCACACTTCCATCGGCGCGCGCATCCTCGGTGGCAGCCGCTCCGAGATCTTGCAGCTCGCCGAGACGATCGCGCTCACTCACCACGAGAAATGGGACGGCACCGGTTATATGGGTTTGCGTGGAGAAGCGATCCCGATGGTTGGACGCATCGTCGCTGTCGCGGACGTTTTCGATGCTCTGACCGGCGCGCGGCCCTACAAAGAGCCATGGCCGCTCGACGCCGCACTCGAGGAGATCGTCAACTGCGCAGGCACACAATTCGACCCGCGGGTAGTGGACGCGTTCCTATCCGCTCTCAGTAAGGGCGATGGGCTACAAGCAGTCCTCGCCGAAGACCTACAGCTAAGGAGGGCCGCATAAATGCAATCGACATACTTTGAATGCCTCGCCGACCAGTTCAAGCAGATAACGCTTCTGCCCGCGCTTCCGGAAACGGCTCTTCGCCTGATGAGCACGCTCAAGGACGCGGACAAGGGTGGCTTGGAAATCGATCGTCTGCTCGTAGAGCGGATCATGTCCGACGATCCTGAGCTCGCCGCTCATTTCATCACCGCTCTCACGCCACCCGGCAAGAGCGCGGCGGATGGATTGACACTTTCGGATGTGTTGGTGGAAGTCGAGGCGTCAGGCGCGAGGATCGTTGCGCTTGCATTGGCGATCCAGTTGCAGCTCGCCACACTGATCGAAGACGAAGCCGATCGCGAGCGGTTCATAAACCATGGTCTCTATTCGGGCTTGCTGGCGCGCCACATCTTCGAGCGCAGCTACGGACGCGAGCATTTCGTCAGCTCTTGGAAAGGAGAGGACGTGTTGGCCTCGGGCATCCTGTATTCTTCGGGCCTCGCTCTCTTGGGCAAGCTTGCGCCCGACGTGTTCCGCCGAACTGTCCAGTATTCGCAGACCGCGAGCGTTTCTCTTCGGGAAGGCTTTTATCGGCTCTATGGCGAGCAGTTGGCCGTCTTGGGCGCGAGTGCCATGGAGGCATGGCGACTGCCGGAGATCTTCACGACGGTTCTGCGGCACGCCCATCGGCCGGCTGGACTGCCGTCCGAGTCCACGGCGCTCTCTAGCGTGTGGAAGGCGACCCTATCGGCCGAGCAGAACGGCTTTGCCGCGTGTTCCTGGCCGACCCGGTTGATCCACGAGAGCCCGGGCCAAGACATGATGGATACGCCTGACGTTCCGGGCATGGCCTGGATCGGCTCGCGCCTAACGCCACAAGTCGCATGGGCAGCTTAACTTCGGGCCGCGATCGCGGCCCGCTTCCTTTGTCCTGAATCCCGCATCTTGAATCCTGAATCCGGCATCTTGAATCCTGAATCCGGCATCGCGTATTCCAAACAAACATCCAGTGAATCCCAATGACGATCCGGCCGAGACGCCGAGCGATTCGCCGAAGGACTCATATTCCATCCTCAAAGATCCGTGGTTTTGGACAGCGGTGATGTGTGTGATAGCTTTGGGAGCAATTATTGCTGCACCTGCGACGGGAGGTACTAGCCTAGTCGTGCTATTGGCTGTGTAGACACGTTCGGTCGTGTTCACTTGCGGTGCTACTTAGCATTCGTGGTAGGACTTAGGTTAGAGGATTCGGCTTATGGAGACTGTTTTCGGCCCGAGTCGGGAGAAGCCAATTGTGCGGGTCAGGAGCGCTGTGGACGCTCCTTGGCTTTGCGACCCATATGGCGATTTGTCTTCGAAACTGTGGCTGATCGAAGGATTGAATGTTCTTCGGGACCATTCC
>JAXDKF010000136.1:0-3477 GCA_034667265.1 Fimbriimonadaceae bacterium | reverse complement strand
GCGAATTCTTGTGGCGTTGGGTGCGCTTGTGCTTGGAACTACCGCATTTGCACAAACCGCGGAAACTCAGGTGGGTCAGAATACGCTGGCTGAAGCTGCCATCGGATTTGGATTCAGGCTGGGCGCTTATTTCCCCGCAGAGTCATCGTTGCGCCGCGGCGGTACGGCATGGGTCGATTTCGGAGTCGAATACGACTTCGAACGAAGCATGTTTCGCAACGGCACCACCTACGCGTCGCTCGACTGGAATTCGCCGAAATTCTTGGGTGGAGAGCACTTCATGACCCTCGGTATCAACCAACGGTTTTACACGAGCCACCAGCGCTATGCTCCGAGCGGCACGTCCTACTTCTACCTGGGCGTAGGCGCGGGATTTCTCCACCACAGCGGATCGGACGATTCGACATGGATGGTGCGCGGAGGCGTGGGAGTGGAAATGCAGCAACATTACTTTCTCGAAGTCGGCGGCACTCTGAGCCCCAAGATCGGCGGCGCGAATCCGTCTGGCGTGAGCGCATCGATCGGCTATCGGTTTAAGTGACGCTTCGCGGTAAATGGTAAGTAGTAAGTGGTAAATGGTCGGACACGTGGGCTAGCTAACGACTATCCGGTGTCTGCGCCATTTACCCCTCACCATTTACGTCTTGCTTCCCCGAAGCACCTTCTGCGAAGCCTTTCGCACCATGTCTTCCGGCAAGTCGCGGTTGCCTTCGGAATCTAGGACGCGGGTGACGGGGAGGATCTTGTTGAATCCGCCGGTGGCGGAATCTAGGTCAGCGGCGATGTCGAGCATCTGCAGCCCATCGCTCAATACCTCGTCCAGCGGCCGGTCGTGGAACTGTCCTTTCATTCGAGCGATGTACTCGAACACCCCGCGGATACGCTCCGAACCGGAGCCCGCGCACGCGTACGATCCGTTCTGAAATCGAGCGCCTGCGCCGTCGAAGAAGTACACGCCGAAGTCTCCCGTTTGCTTGTCGTAGGCAGCGACGATCGGTAGGAAAACTCCGATCCCTTGCATCGCCATCGGCGCGTTGCCCGCCAAGGCCCGAGAGATCTCCGTCAGCTTCCCTTCCAAGGACATCTCCTGCAGCACGGACCTGCGGTAGTACTTGAACGAGTGCTTAAGATAACGGCAGACCTCGACAGATCGGGCGAAGGCTCCGCTGATCGCGACCACCGTCGAATCGTCCAGCGGAAAGATCTTGTCCGCGAGGTCGTACATGATCAGGTTGCCCGCCGTCGCTCTGCGATCCGCAAGCAGCAAGACACCCTTATCGAAACGGAGGGCGAGCACGGTCGTGCCGTGAGTCTCCAAAAGCGTTGGAGCAGCGGGCGGGAACGGAACCAGCTCCTTGAAGGAGCGCGCCTCGGCCGCCGTCATTCTCCCGACCGCTGCCGATATCGCTTCGCCTGATCTGGGTCGACTTTCTTCATCCGCTTGAGGAGCTCGTTTCCTCCGTCGGGCTTCCGCACATCGGGCTTGGACGGCCCGGAATCGTCTCCCAGCTTGCGCTCCGGCGAGGGCGCTCCTGGCTTGGTCAGTCGGTCTGCGTCAAACATCATGCACCTCGGATTGCTTCTATAAAGCTTTCTACGCTGACTGCCGCTTGTAGTTGCGGCGGGAACTCCTTCTCAGGCGAGAGATAAAGCTCTATTGGCTCTTGCCCGCCGCGAAAGGTCAGAGACGCCCAGCACGCCCCAAGCAGGCGGTCACTGAACTTAGAGACGGCCAAACCTCGGGCAAGTGCCCGCGTAGGCTCAAAAACGCCTGCCAAGCGGCTCTCCATCTCTTCATGGGAAGGCGGTTGATCCACCGCGCCAGACTCTACCAGGGCATGGAAGAGGCCTTCCTCCGGATCTACGTTGTGATACTCGAGATCGAAGGATCGCAAGGATGGGTCGGACCACTTCGCCCCTTCAGCCTCCACGTACTGCTGGAGCATCGAGAGCTTGGCCGCCCAGTCGATGTGCTTGGAGACGTCGGCCCCGGCCCTAAGCGCTTCCATGAGCGCCTGGCAATCGCGCACGACTTTGCGCAGCTCCGGATCGGATTCCTCCTCGGACATCACGGAGTCGTAAGCGCAGAGGTAAGAATCGAGGATTTCGTAGGCGGTCGTCCAGTTGCTGCCGCCGAGTGGGATGCGATACTCGCGGGACGCGTCTCGACTCACTGCCCTGAATGCGGACACTGCGTCCGACAGATGCCACTCGGGTGTCTCGTCTCTAGCCGCCAACGCCAGTGCGATCTTTACGAGGCCCACCTTGCGGAACGTGCAGGCGGCCATCATGTTGGCATCGCCGGCGATCACGTGCAGCCTTATCCATTCTCTTGGCTCGGCGTGGGGCTCGTCGCGCGTGTTGAACACGGGCCTGCGGTAGAGCGTGTCTACGCTTGCAGCTTCGGTGAAAAAGTCAGCGCGCTGGCTCAGCTGGAATTCGACGGCCGGGCCATTCTCCGACCCGACCTTTCCTGCTCCGCATAAAATCTGTCTCGCGATAAGGATCGGGGTGACGGCCTTGAAGAGCTTCTCATAGGCAAGGCTGCGCGGCACACAGTAGTTCTCGTGGGTTCCGTAGCTGGCGCCGTGAAAGTCGGTGTTGTTCTTGTAAATCGTGGTCTTGCGTCCGCTTTTTTCTTGATAGGCGCGGGCAGCCCTGAGAATCGCGATCTCGCCCGCCTTGTCGTGCATGGCAAGCTCGGCGAGGCTCCAGCACTCGGGCGTGGCGTACTCCGGATGGCCGTGGTCGTTGTAAAGGCGCGCGCCGTTCGGCAAAACCCGGTCGGCCCGGATCTCCATGTCGCCGCCATGCTTTCGCCCCACGTCGAATTTCGCGTCCTCGGGATCGAAGCTGAGGTTCTTCTGGGTGAAGCCGCGCAAGTCTGCGCGAGGCGACTCGAAGAGGTAGTCCCAACCAACAAAACAGTGGTCCGGATAACTCCGGACCACTTCTTGGGAATCGTCTATCTGATCTTCCGCGCCTCGACCCTCGACCAGGAGCCCGTATTCGGTCTCAATTCCGGCGAGGATCCGCTGGGTCATCTTCTAAAGACGATTAATCTGCCTGATCTCTTGAAGCCCGGCGGCAAAATCGAGCTGATGTTGTATCGACCGTACCGAACCCTGGCCGCGTCGCTCGGGGCGGCAATCGTGACGGGAGCCGCTGCCGCATCGAGGAAACCGGAAAGCGTTCCCTGAATGGCGCCGCTTGCCGATCCGGTGGTCAGAGCGGCAAGGGGATAGGCCACGAATGTGCCGGAGCTCAGCCGCGCGTCGCCCCAGTACATCTCGGTCGCCTTCGAGCCATTCAACGCCACCAGCAGGATCTGCACATTGTCGTCGTCCGCCGACCGAGGCATCAAGATGACTTCGAAGTCGCCGGAGTTCACGACCATGCTGTTGTTCGGCCGGGCCGTGTCCACGAGCAGCCTGAAGATCCCAAACAGCTCCGTGATCTTGGCGGTGTGGCTCGGAT
>JAXDKF010000135.1:0-4889 GCA_034667265.1 Fimbriimonadaceae bacterium | reverse complement strand
CGGCACGTTGAGGCCGCCTACTCTTCCAACCGGTGCGTCCAAATCGTCGAAGCACTCCTCCTGGATGCGAGACGCGATCTCGCTGCCGAAGGACCCACTTTTCCAGTCTTCGTAAACCACGACGGCCCGATGTGTCTTGCGTACGGAAGAATAGATCGTTTCTGTATCGAGCGGTAGCAGAGATCGAACGTCGACCACTTCCGCGTCAATGCCACTCTTCCCGAGCTCTTCCGCCGCGGCAAGGCAAACGTGGACCATGCGTGAGTAAGCCACCAGCGAGAGATCCTTCCCTTCTTTTGCGATGCGCGCTTTGCCAAACGGGATGGTGAAGTCTGGATCGTCCGGGACTTCGCCCTTGATTCCATAGAGGCCGGGGTTCTCGGTGAAGATGACCGGATTGTCGTCTCGAATGGCCGTCTTGAGAAGGCCCTTCGCACACTCCGGCGTGGCAGGTGCCACGACCTTCAATCCAGGTACGTGTGCATACCATCCTTCGACCGAGTGGCTGTGTTGCGCGCTGAGCTGATTGGCCGCACCGCCCGGACCCCGGATGACTAGGGGGACGCAAGCCTGACCACCGGTCATGTAATGGATCTTGGCGGCGTGATTGATGATCTGGTCGAGCGCGAGAATGGAGAACGACATCGTCATCATCTCAACCACCGGCCGCAAGCCTGTCATAGCTGCGCCAGTTGCGAAGCCAACCATCGCCGGCTCAGTGATGGGCGTGTCGATGACGCGTTGCGCGCCGTACTTCTGAAAGAGGCCGGCCGTGACGCGGAAGGTGCCTTGATAGCGGCCGATGTCCTCTCCGATGAGAAAGACCTCTGGATCGCGGTCCAGCTCTTCGACCAATGCGTTGCGGACGGCGTCGCGATAGCTGATAGTCGCCATTAGTGCCCCATCTCCGGCATCATGTCTGTGTACACGTCCCTGTAAACCTCGTCTGAATCCGGGAACGGCGACTTGTCCGCTTCCTCGTAGACGCGCTCCACTTCCGCGAGGATCTCCGCGTCGATCGCTTCCATCTTTTCCTCGGTCATGTGATTGTGCTGGCGGATGTAACGGTGAAGACTGACTAGCGGATCCTTCCGGCGATATTCTTCGACTTCTTCGGGGGTGCGGTAGAGGCTTTGATCGTTGTCGGCCACGCCATGCCCCGCGAACCGATAACTCATCGCTTCCACAAAATACGGCTTCTGATTCTTGCGGACCCACTCGACGATGCGATCCGCGTCCTTCTTGACTTGGAGGACGTCCATCGATTCCAGCCGCTCGGATTTGATGTCGAACGGAAGACCGCGCTTCCAGAGCTCGGTATCGGCGGCGTGATACTGGATCGCCGTGCCCATCGCGTAAAGGTTGTTCTCGATGATGAAGATGATCGGGAGATCCCAAAGGCCGGCCATGTTTAGCGTCTCAAAGAACACGCCCGCGTTCGCCGCGCCATCGCCCAGATAGCAAAGGGTGACGCGGTCCTCGCCTCGGTACTTCGCGGCGAGCGCCAACCCGCCGCCCAGCGCGGTATGGCCGCCAACGATGCCCCATCCGCCGTACAAGCCCCTCTCGATGTCGTAAAGGTGCATCGAGCCGCCCTTACCCTTACTTAGGCCGTCCTTCCGTCCCATGATCTCGGCCATGACCTTGACTGGGTCGCTGCCGAGAACGATTGCGTGGCCATGGTCGCGATAAGCGGTGATGACGTAGTCGTGGCCTTTTCGAAGCGCGTTCAGCCAACCGACGGCCAGCGATTCCATGCCGATGTAAACGTGCAGGTACCCACCGGCTTTGCCAGCTCGATAGGCTTGGTTGCACTTCTCTTCGAAGTGCCTTATGTATAAGATTTCGCGAAAATACTGCTCTACTTCTGACGCAGTGAATTCGGACTTTGCGGGAGCTTGCTTGGCCAAGCGGATCTCCTTAGACTCAATATGTGGGCTCGCTTCCCTGCGACTCTGAAGGTCGGCCGTCCCAAGGGCTATATATACCCCTGGTTAGACAGGCTCGTTTCGTTTGGAAGGTTCCGTAACCTGTCGCATCTCTAGCAGTGCTTTGTCGTAGGCTTCGAGGGAAACGCCCACTGCCCTCAGGTTCTGGCGAGCCTGCTCCAACCGCAAGGGAAGCTGCTGGAATTCCTGCTGTCCCAGGGAGTCGACCGATCTCTCCAACAAGGCCGCCATCCGGGAGCGAATGCCGGTTAATCTCTGGCCGTGGCGCTCAAGTTCGCCGAGTTTGGCTAAGTATGCTTCTAAAGGAGCTACTTCCGTGCGGATGTGCCAGACAGTTTTCTCGAGTCCTGCAAGCTCCTCCTTCAGATCGGATGCGGTGAGTCGCGCCTCCGCGAGTTTGGTATCGAACACGCCTTCGAGCTCGCCTGCCTCCAGGCGGCTTTGCCGAAGATCGCGACACAGCGTCTCTGTTTCCTCGAGCAGGCACTCCAGAACTTCCTTCTTCACGGCCAGGTGGCCCTCGACCGACCAGGCGCTGCCGAGCAACGGATTCGCAAGGCTTTCCGCCACGGTTCGCATGACCGTGATGGAGTGAGGGTTGACCTGCTCAGCCAAGGGCTTCTGGTCGGGATCGGGAGGGTGCGAGAGACGGTGGACCAGCGAGATTGGACCTATCGGCGTCCACCTTCCAAGGAAGAGGAGTACGGCCACAGGTATCCACACCGCTGTACCCGCGAGTCCCCACACCACTATCAGGAAACTGTAAACGAGGAAATCCCAGAATCCGGCCACAAACTGGCGGTCCGCCACGAGCAACTCGAAGCTGTTGTGGGCCTGCTCGCGGGTGGTTGCCGCGCGATAGAGGCCGACGATCTGCTCGTCAGTCAAATACCTTCTGTCGACTGGGGTAGAGCCCTTTTCCATCTCTCCTTGGCCCATTGCATTCAACCTAAGCTCGAACGGCAGCGCCGCCCGCGGGAGTCCTTACACAATGTGAACGTGAAAAGTGTCGCGATGGTTTGCGCCGTGCTTTGCGTTTCGCCGGCTTTCGGCCAAATTAAGCCCGCGGAGCAAACGCTGCAGCGTGCGTTTGAGACGCTACGGGGCCACGCCGGGTTGCAGGTCACTCTCGACGGCACGCAGCAGATCGGAGACACCACCACGGCTTTTAAGACCGTCACCTACTGGTTCTCGGATATCGAGGACGGCCGGCCGATGACCAAAATGGAAATGATCGGTTACGTGAACGGGTCCGAGACATTCAAGCTGGTCGGCGATGGCGTGACGCTCTGGACGTACGACAAGTTGCGCAACGAGTACTCCTCGTCTCGGTATGGCAACTATCGCGGAGAGCACCCAAAGAACTATGTGAGCGCGCTGCTTGCTACCGTGCGCTCCTACATCAAGGGACAGGCCTCCTATCCAATTCGGCTGTTAGGCGAGGTGTATGGCGGCGAAGGCGCCCGCTACACGTCTTGGATGCCGGGCACGACGATCGAAGATAACGGCCAAGCCATCCGCTATATGCTCGGCAGTCCGGTCCGGCGGCGCTTGGAGTTTTGGTATACCAACCTCTCGCCGAGTGTGATCATCAACCACATCGACTTTTCCGATCAGGTGAGCTTCGGATCTTCCACGAGGGACATCGACTGGTCGATGTCGCCGGTCAGTTTCGACGTGATGGTCTCGGCCGCCGACTTCGAATTCGTGCCGCCGCCCAACTCTCGCGCAGTGGTAGGCGTGCGTCCTGTTACGGGTGGGTAACCGGCGATGCCAGCGCTTTCTTGATGGCATCTTCGACAGCCTGCATTTCCGGCGAACCATCGGCGTACACAAGGATGCCGTTTCGGTCCACCACATAGAAGCGAGGGATGGCGTCGCCCGAATAGGCGCTGTTTGCGCTGTCGAGAACATCCAGGAAGAGCGGATAGGTGTGGCTCTCTTCCTTTTGGTATTGCTCCACGGCGCCCCGGCTCTCATTTGAGATCGCCAGCACCTCGAGACCTTGAGGGCCATATTTCTTCTTGTAGTCGTCTACGATCGGAGCGGTCCCGCGGCAAGGCCCGCACCAGCTCGCCCAAAAATCGAGGAGAACGACTTTGCCTTTGTAATCCGCGAGCTGGACGGCCTTTCCCGGCTCGGCGACAGATTCGACGCGGAAATTGGGCGCCGGCTGGCCTTCTCTAAGGCCCAGGGCGCCGCAATTGGTGCCGGTGAGCACTGCCACAACGAGCACCGCCCCCCATCCCAAAACGCGCTTCACAGCTCTATTGTGGAGGATTCGGACAGCACACGTGCAATTCGTGCGACGCCCAACCGTAACGTCGATTGGCAAGTTTGCGCTACGTCGGGACGACAAGCTGGCCGAGCTCGTCATCCCAGACTAGGGATGACAAGTTCGACTGATACCAAGGTGACTCCAAAATGGCATTGATGGCGGGTGGAAGTATCACGTCAAGGGTCGTCTGAAGGAGCTCGGGCTGAGTAGCCAGGACCGCCGTGTGTCCGTCGCTTTCGCTAAAGAGCACTCCCTTGAAGCTGCCCAATAAACCGCTCAACCACGCTTTTCGCACATCAACTTCGCCCGACACTACACACTCCCGTTCAAGGCTTGAAAGGAACTCGGACATGTTCAAGCGCGGCTCAGCGCCGAAGTAAATGGCCAAAGAATCCTCAAGGATCGCTTGGGACTCCTCCTGGGGGAATCCGAGAGACACGTTTGGAGGTACATCATCCGGTTCGGCGTTCCAGAAACCCTCGTGGACCCAGATGCGCGTGGGCTGCTGCTTGCCGTCATCGGTATAGAACCTTGAGTATTGCCTAAAGGGCACTCCTCGAGCGCGCTCCGACTTGTCTGGATAGGCAGTGACATGCCAACAACTTGGCCGAATCTCATGTGCCCCGTCGAACAGGCAGACCATCGGTCTTAAGCATTCTTCC
>JAXDKF010000134.1:0-4892 GCA_034667265.1 Fimbriimonadaceae bacterium | reverse complement strand
TGCGCGGCATGCGGAACGAGCGTCGGTTCCCAAGTTGTCATGTGTCCGACATGCGGCGAGACCGTTTACCGGCGATCGACGTCTAACCGCACGCTACGCGCCGGCGCAGGTTGGGCAAGGGCGCTGCGCGTGATCGGTATTCCATGCACTGTTGCAGGGATCGTTTTCCTAACCGCCGCCATCACCGAGTTTTCAGTCGCGGGCATTTCGGGCTCTTTCTCTCTGTACTTTCTAAGCGCCGCACTTCTAGCAGTTGCCGCGCTCCTGATGTTGGGCTACACAGCAGCGCGGCGAACCCAAGCGGCCCATGGGACGGAAAGGGAACCCGAGTTCTTGGACATTGCAGGTGGGCTATGAAGCAGCTGGAGGCAGTCGGATTTTGCGCGGCGTGCGGAACGAGCTTGGCTTCCGGCGTTTCAACCTGCCCGAGTTGCTTACAGGCGGTTTATCCGCGATCCACACCTGAGCGTGCACAGCCCTGGGATCGCTGGGCGAAGGCGTTAAGGATGATCGGCTTGCCCTTCACTCTCACTGGCGTCGTTTGTCTGGCGGGATCAATTGAAAGGTTTGTGGAAGACGAACTCGGCTCCGCAGTTGGCCTGTTCGTCGGCGGCATCGTCATGCTGGGCATTTCAGCCTTTCTCCTGGAAGGCTATCTCAGGGCAAGACGCCGCGCGCTTCCGCCGCCTGGGACCGAAAAATGAGCCTGGGAGAAGCCTTTACCGCGCTGGGCTATGTTGTTGGCGCGCTGGTGTTCTGGTGGGCGGCCCAGGAGCGGCGGCTGGCGACCTGGCGGGGGAAGGACTCGGCTCCTCAGGCATGGGATCGTCCCTCACCCTGTCGCGGAAGGAAAGCCGGAATCGCGAGCTTAAGGGGAATGGAGTCATCACCTTGGCAGGCGATGCTACTCCGCGCTTGCGCGGAGGAATTTGACCTCGCCCACGGCCCAGCCGAGGCGGTTCTCAATCTTGAATTTCCCGCCGAGCGCGCGGCTTAGGCTCTCCACGATCTGCAAACCCAAATGGCTGTGCTTGGACGGATTGAAGTCGGCGGGAAGAGGGTCGCCGCTGTTGGAAACCCACAGCGACACCTCGCCATCCCGTTCCTCGATGTTAATGTGCACTTCGCCGGCCTTCGTCTCGTGGAAGCCGTGCTCAATGGCATTCATGAGAAGCTCGTTCAGGATAAGCGCGATCTGGGTGGCCTGCGTGGTGTTCAGGTGGACGTCGTCGCCGCGGACCTCGAAAGTCACCTGCCGGTCCGGCAGCATGAGCGAACCCTGCTGGTGCTGCACAAGAGTCTCGGCGATCGAGCGCAAGCCGACGTGGTCTAAATCTTCCCGGCTCAAAAGATCGTGCACGGCGGCGATGGCGAGGATGCGAGAAATGCAGTCTTCCAGCGCCTGCTCCAGCGATTGATAGCGCCCGTGCCGCATCTGCAATCGCAGAAGCGAAGCCACCTGCTGCAGGTTGTTCTTGACGCGGTGATGCATCTCCTGCATGAGCGTGTGGCGCACCTGGAGCTTGGCGTGCTCGATGCTCATCGCGGCCTGTTTGGCGAGCGCTTCCAGAGCCTTGATTTCGTCGGCGGGGAAGTAGCGGACGTCGCTGGTGTAGCAGCTCAGCACGCCCACTGCGCGGTTGTGGATGGTGAGCGGCACGCAGATCATCGAGCGCAGCCCTTGCTCCTCCGCGAGGTCGTGGCCGATGTAATCGGGGTCGGTCTGCACGTCTCGCACGATGATCGGCCGCATCTCCGCGATCGCTTTGCCCGCGATGGATTCCCCTAAATGGATCGCTCGTTTGCGGGCATAGGCTTTGGCGGGGGCTTGGGTCGCGCGCAGGACCAGCTCTTGGCGACTCTCATCCAGCAGCCGCACCGTGCAGACGCGATAGTTGAACTGCTGCGCGGTGATGTTCACGAGGAGCTGCAGGATCTCCTCGAGATAAGGGCTGTTGGTGATGGTCTTGGAGACCTCGCTGAGCGCGCCTAGCTTCTGCGCGGGCTTGCCGCTTTGGAACGTCGCCTTGAACGCCATGAGCAGCTCGCCGACGACGAGCGCGATCTCCTCCAGCTCTTTCTTCTCGCCTGATTTGTAGGTCCACGGCTCAGATTTGCGCAGGAGCACGACGCCGAACGCGACGCCGGTCTCGTTGAACATCGGCACGATGGCGAGGCCCTCGACCGGCATGTCGTAGCCCGGATAGCGCCGGAAATTGGCGTGCTTCTCCGCGTCCTTGGAGATGAACACGGGCTTGCCGCTCATGGCCTCCCAGGAGAGGCCGATGCCCTTGTGGATCTTCAGGCGATACGTCGATTCCGGGTGCACCGTGCTCGCGCGCAAGACCAGCGACTCCTTAAAGTCCTTGACCAGCACGTCGCAGGAATCCGCGCCGGTGTGGTCCCTGATGAGGGTCGCCATCTCGCCGAGCAGCTCATCGTCTGACTTGGCGTGCCGCATCGCCGCGATGAGCGTGCGGATCAGAACTGCGGTGCGCGGAGCTTCCAAGAGCGGCATTTCTAGGCCTCGAAGGGGCCGATCGCGGTGGTGCTGATCTTGTCTTCCGGCAGGATGCGCCGGGCGAGCTCGACCAGCTTCTCGTTAGTGACGGCCTCAATCTTTTCTAACGTCTCCTCGACGGGAATCTCACGAGAATGGTTGAGCTCGTTGCGGCTCATCCGCATCATTCGGGAGCTCATGCCCTCCAAAGACAGCACGAGATTGCCGGCTAGATTGCGCTTGGTGCGGTCCAGCTCGCCTTCGTCCAGGCCGTCCTTCATCACCTTGTCGAACTCCTGCCGGACCAGATCCTGGACCATCTTCCAGTTGTCGATGCTGGTGCCGCCGTAGACGGTGTAGGCTCCGCCCGCCGAGTAGCTGAGCATGTAGCTGCCGACGGCGTAGGCGAGGCCGCGCTTTTCGCGGATCTCTTGGAAGAGGCGGCTGCTCATGCTTCCACCCAGCGCGCCATCGAGGACGATCAGCGTGTAGAGGTCGGGGTCATAGACCGAGGCGCCGTCCGTGCCGATGCAGAAGTGGACCTGCTCGACTTCCTTCTTCACGAGATTGCGACCGGGCTTGCCGTCCGGGCGCGGGACGACCTCGTCTCCGTGCGCGGGCGGGATCTTGCCCAGGTGGACCTCCGCCGATTTCTTGATGGCCGCGGGATCCACGTTTCCGGCCACCGCGAGCAGGACGTTGCTGCCCACGTAGCGGCGGTTCATATAGGTGACGAGGTGTTCGCGCTGGAAGGAGGCGACCGATTCCTTGGTTCCTATTACAGGACGGCCCAGGGGGTGATGGCCCCAGCGGGCTTCGAGGTGCAAGTCGTGGACGTGATCGCTCGGCTCGTCCTCCGATCTTCTGATCTCTTCGAGCACCACGCCTTCTTCTCTCTTCAGCTCCTCGGGATCGATGAGCGAGTGGAGCATCATGTCGGTGAGGACGTCGATGCCGTGCTCGGTCTCATCGGAGAGGACGCGGCAGTAGTAGCAGGTCATCTCCTTGTCGGTGAACGCGTTGAGGGAGCCGCCTCGGCCCTCGATCTCTTCCGCGATCTGTTTGGCGGTGCGGGTTTGGGTGCCCTTGAAGAGCATGTGCTCGATGAGGTGGGTGATGCCGGCCTCGTTGTCCTTTTCGTGGCGGCTGCCGGTCTTGCACCACAGCCCCACTGCGGCCGATTTGACGTGGGTGACGGGCTCGACGAGGATCCTGACCCCGTTGTCGAGGTTCATCTTGACAATGTCGCTCATGTGTTGAGGGGTTGTATACCGGGTTTGGGGGACGTAAGCGGTAAGCGGTTAGCAGTTAGCAGTGTTTATGGGTGAGCGGTTGGTAGTTAGCAGTGAACAGTGAGCGGTGATCAGTGATCGGAGATTGCGCGTGGGAATACTGCCCACTGCCCACTGCCCACTGCTTACCGCTAACTGCTTACCCTCGGTCATTCAATCTTCGTCGACAATGTCCCGAGATTCTCCACCGCGATCTGGAGCTCGTCACCCGATTCGAGGCCTCGGAACGGCTCTTCCGGGCGGACGAGGGGGCCGGCCGCGATGATGTCTCCGGCTTTCAGGGTCGACGTCTCGCTAGCCGCGCTGATGAGCTGGGCGAAGCTGTAGGGAAGCTCCTCCACGTCGCCGCGACGCCGCTCGACCCCGTTCACGCGAGAGACGGCGCTGAGCTTGTGCTTGCGGCCGTGCGACTCGTCGACGATGAAGTCGTCCAGCTCTTCCGGAGTGGTGAGGACCGGACCCATCGCCATCGCGTAATCGCGAGACTTGCCCGGTCCCGAGCCGGCGCGGGCTTCGGCGCGCTCGATGTCCCGCATGACCAGGCCGTTGAGGATCGTGTAGCCGAGGATGTAGCCGTCTGCCTCCTCGACGGGGATGCCATAGCCCTGGTGGGCGATGACGACGGCGATGAACGGCTCGTAGTCAAATTCGGCGGTGATGTCCAGCTTCGGGACGATCTGGCTGGCACCGACCAGGCTTGCCGGGTTGCCGTAAGAGTAGAGCGGCATGGACTCGGGGCCGAGAGCGAGCTCCGCGTCGGTGAATCGGAAGATGCGGATGGATGGGGGGAGGCCGACGGGGGGCAGGGGCCGCACGTCGGCGGCCTCGTGGACGGCGATGGGGTTGCTGCCGTCGGTCTCGTAGATCTTGCCGCTGTGGACGATTCCGGACTTCACTTCGCCTGGCGTCGCCAGCAGCTCGAATCGGCACAACTTCACGGCGGCGAGGTTACCTTTGGGGCTGCGGCGTACGGTTTCCCCTCCTTTGAAGGAGGGGTTAGGGGTGGTTGGACAAGCGAGGTCCTACACGCCGGGCATGACTGTGCTTATCAAGTGACGTGCGGGAGCTCGACCGTCACGCCTCATAAAGCAGCACCTAAG
>JAXDKF010000133.1:0-12907 GCA_034667265.1 Fimbriimonadaceae bacterium | reverse complement strand
GAGGACTGCCATCAATAGAATTGTTCGCGTTATTTGCGACGGCGTTAAGATAGTCGATGACCCTAAGGTACGTTACAGAGGTTGACATAATGTACTTTTTGATTTTACAACACTTGGAACTGTCTTGCAAGACTAAGCTGCGACTTTGGCCGAAACCTCCCCGAGTTCATCGACCACCATTCGACCCGTCCGATAACTTCTTCGATCCCACCGCGGGATCCAACAACATCCGCGTGTCCACCAAGATCAAGAGGGATCTGGCGGTCGATATGGAACGCCGCAGCGGCGGGTTCTAGACGCGCAGGCGAAGAGCAAACCGGCGCCGCCAGAATCGAGAGTTAGTAGGTGACCTTGATCTGCAGCGGTTTGCTTTCGCCCGAATGGGTCGACACCTTGACCGGCGGCTTCTTGGTCGCCGCCGGATCGGTGAAGATGTCGTTCGGACCCACGCTGCGGATTTGAACCGTCATGGCCACGCTGATCAGCAGGAACCCGTCGTCATCCAAATAATCCACCACGAGCGGCAACGAGCTCGGCGATCCGGACTGAGACTTCTTGAACTCCTCCATAAACAGAGGAGAGTCTTCGTACGGGATCTCAAACGCGACGTCGCTCACGTGCACCGCCATGTCCGGAGATCCATCGCTGTCCAAGTCTCCGACTTGCCTAAGCTCGATGACCAACGGGTCGAATTGCGTCACGCGGCTACACGGTAGATCGCCTAAACGCAATCTGAAGTTGGAGCACAGCCACGCCTTTTGCTTTCGCGCGAATTTGTTCACGTTGGGGTTGGCCGCGTACGCGGGGTCGGCCTCCATCAGCTCCGGCGTCGCCGTGATGACTACGTTGCGCGCCTCTTTGAGTGAGGCGTCGCCTCCGGGAAACACCACGCGATCGGGCATCAACCTGGAAACTTTATGGGAGTACGTGCCATCCACCGAGGTCGATTGGCGTGGACCGCCGCGCGCCATCATGCAGGAGTAGGGCGTCGCGTTTCCCGCGCAATTCCCGGCGAGCCACCTATAGATGGCGGCGTTGTCGTGCAAGCTGCATCCGCCGGTCGTGATGCTCAGATATCGACTCTTTGCAAGCCCAAGCGGGGCCGCGTCCTGACCGCCCGTAACGTCCCACCAGATCGCCTCGATCATCCCGCCGTTCTCCAGCGAGTACGGAGTCGAAATGACGCGCTGCGCGGCTGCGATGCCCACCAGCAGCGAGCTGAATGCCAAGCACGCGGCCAGGCGCGTTAACGGGGACCTAAACAGGTTCATTGAAATCACTCCAAGTTGCAAATATAGGCCGGCCCCTCATCCCTCGCCGGCTCATTGCCACTATACAGCAACTTGGGTGACTGCAAACAGGTGGCGGCAAGGGCTGCTTGAACCAGCCGCGGGGATCCCCCTCCCAAAACTCCTCCCCTGCAGCGGACACGCCCTCCAACCACGTGCTGCGTTCCATCTCCCCATTGCGAAGCAGGGGGAGATCGGCGGAGCCGGGAGGGGTGAATTCGGGGGTGCAGGGGGAGGTGCCGAGTCCCCGAGGCGGAGGGGGTGCACGGAAGAGCGATGGATGGGAGATCACTGATGACCGAAGACCGACGACTGATAACTGGTGACCGACAGCCGACAGCCGAAGGACGATCAACGACCTGCGGGGAGGTGCCGAGTCCCCGAGGCGGAGGGGTGTACGGGAAGAGCGAAGGAATGACGAGGAAAAAACTCCTCCCCTGCAGCGCGCGTGCCTTCCAACCACGTCCTGCGTTTTCCTGCGGGGGAGGTGCCGAGTCCCCGAGGCGGAGGGGGTGTATGGGAAGCGAAGGGTGAGAGATCACTGATAACTGATAACTGATAACTGATGACTGATAACTGATAACTGGCCGACGGCCTCCAGCCGACAGCCGACAAGGACGTGATAGGCTTGTGCTTGAGCGAGGGCTCGTTTGGAGAGGTGATCTAGTGTTGCGTTCAAAACTTCGATTATCCGTTTTGCTTGCCGTTGGGCTGATGTCCGCGTGCAGCGCGCTCGCCCAGAAATCGTTTGTCGATCCCCACGTGGCCACAGACCGCTCGGGCGCGGTTTTGGGAGTGCTTTGGAACGTGCAGGGTGGCCAGCCGCTCGCCGCGTCCACCACGCAATGGGCGTTCATCGGCATGGAGGCCATGGTCAGCATGATCGGCAATGACCCCATCAACAACTGGCTCGTTGCGAGCGTGAACGGAACCGCCAAGCCTCTATCGTTCGACATCGTCTCGCTGCGAAAGAGCTCGACCAAGAAGTGGACGGCGGACGAGCTTCAGAACCTCTCGATCACGTTGCCGGCGTGCGATGTGGATTCGAAAGATCCCGACGGAATCCGCTTTACCGCAGGCGCCAACTTCAAGCCCAGCGACAGCGCGCCCGCCGCGCCCTCTCAGGATGTTGCCAAGAAGCAGAAGATGTGGCTGCAATCGAATTTCCGGCTGCGCCTCGGCGATCTGCCCTGCTCGCGCGTAACGAAGATTCGGAATATCCAGTTGATCGAGGTCGATGGCTTGGAGGGCGACGAGGGCTACGCGTCGAGCCCGCTGGTCTTCGACATTCCCGCAGCCGACGCGCCTGCATTTCAGAAAGCTTTCGAGGCAACTCGCAACGGCAGTCCGATCTTGTATAACGTGCAGCTCGACTATTTGGATACCGATGGCAATAGGCTGCTGAGCCTGGTCACGCAGATGGTCGTCACGTCCGTCGGCCCAACCGACATCTGGGCCGACCCCACCGACCCCGACGCCACCTATCGGGTGGTGGCGATCCCGGACAAAAACAAAAGCTTCACCAGCCTGATCCGGTGAGAATTGGGATTCCTCAGCCTCCGTCGATCTAACTCCTGCTGCCTCCAGACGCACCTGGACGAGCTAATGAGTCGATGGGGGGTTCTCCCCTCCCGCGACGGGAGGGCTGACACCGGCGAATGCTTAGTCCCAAGCGGGCTGAGCTACTATTCACATACTGATGCCCAGTACAATTGGTCTGTATTATCCGTTTATTCACTTCCGGGACGAGCGGTGGCTGCGAGCTGCGGCCCTATACTGGCCCGAAATCCAGCGGATCGTGCCTTATTCAGACTCGCCAGACAATTCCGTGCTCGTGCGGTCTTTACTCAAGGAAGAACACTACCGCGGAATTGTTAATCCTCACGGCGTCATTCGTGATGCTCGGCCTGAAGACTACGGTGGCTCCTCGACAGTAGGTCAAACGTTTGCTGACTTCCTCAAAGACAATCGTAAGGAACTGAGAGAACGATTTTTGGTCACGAACTTTCCGACGTGGCCCGATGCGCCCGAGGAATGGCAGAACCCGCGCGCCCATGGCTCGGCAAAGCTTGCCGCAGTCTTTTACGACAAGATGCCTGAAAGGCTACGCGAAAGGTTATTGGAGGACGAATTGGCGGTGGACCTGAAGGCATCACGCTCGCTCGGCATGCACCATTCGCTTGCGTTCGTCTACATGTTGGCTCTAGCGGAGCATATCGCCAGCCGGTCAGGTGCGCAAGCCATAACGGACTCAGGTCTTGGCCAGGTGGCCTTTGGCCGAGCGGACCTTCATCGTCTATTAATGAGTCTTGTGGAGGATCGGCCAACCGTTCGACCGAGAGGAGAGGTTGAGAGCTTACTGGTCTCGATCAGCCTCAAGGAATACGTGCCTCAAAAGTTAGATGAACTCACTGGCGAAGAAATTCTTGAATTACGCGCTATCCACGGCAAAGCTCTAACTGCGTACAGAAGCTGGACATCCAAACTCGTTAGTGACAGTTATTGGCTGGAGGGCATTGAAGATTCCAAAACCTTAGATGCACGATTGCACGAAATCTATAAGGATCACATTGCTCCCAAAATACAAGAGGCCGAAGAAACATTCAGGGCTGCTGGTTGGATATCGACAGCGAGTGCTTTGGCAGTCAGCTTCAGTGTTCCGCCTGTTCTCGAGAAGCTAGACAAGTTCCTAGAGGTCCAGCCAAATGCCGCTCTCGCGACGTTGGCTGGCGTGGTGCTCGGGATTACAAAGGTCGCGATCGATGCCAAGAAAGCCTCTGAAAAGAAGCCGGAAGCCTCTTTCCTTTTAGCAGTGAAGAAGCAAGATGCTGCAAGAGCGAGAGTTGATGGAGCGGACTACGCGGGCCATGCCTTGTTCGCAATAAACGAGGCGGCGAACGCTCTGTACAAGGTTCGATGAGGACGTACGCACGAGTTCGAGGATCGAGGGAGCCGCAGATTAGCCGTTGCGTCGATACAAGGCTTGTATCGCGTGAGTTACGCGTCGACACGCATGCCTAGCCACTAAACCTCCACCGTTGGGCGGGTGAAGGCATGAAAGCCTCAAGGGCTACTCGATGTCCACGTTCAAGGTGGAAGCGGTTTTGTCAGGACCGCCCACTTGCCAAAGCAGGCTCTTCAGATGAGCGCCGGCGCGGCCCTCCTCCGGGGTGTTGCAGATTCTGCCCACGTCGCGGAGGGTTCGGACGCACAGGCTGTATCGCCCCAATGTGCTGCCTAGGAATCGTCCAGGGTGGGCATCCTCCTTTTTACCTGCGTCGTTTTCAAACACGAATTCTTCCCAACGTCTTTGGCCAATTCGGTTGGCTTCATCGAACGCCCGGCCGATAACCTCCGGCTCTAGTTCGAAGAAGAGCTGTGATCGATCGGCCAATATCTCTTTTGCCTGAATCATCTTCTGTTGCCCGCAAGAGGCCACGCCATATGCGGCTGCAGAGACGAGCCATCGGTACGAACAATCACACGCTTCCGTGACCGAGTCGACGAGTGTTGTGGCGAGGTCAGGACGGTTCTGAATAACTTCCTTCGCAAGTCGGCTAAAGCTTGGTCGAAGGACCCGCTGCACCGCTCCATCTTCTTCAGTGTGGAGCATTACTGAAAGTTGGCTGAGACACCGATTGAAAAGCTGGTTGGCACCAGAATCTTTCTTGGACAGGCTTGTTGCGAGGTCAGTGATGCCGACGACAGCGCTCGCTCTCACAAATTGCCGGTCGTGTTGCAGCCGATCGACAAGTTCGTTCAGTCTCGAGTCTCTCGCTAGGCTCCTGGCCCGCTTCCGCTCTTCTAGTTGCTGCACGGCCAACGCAGCGAGCGTAGCCGCTCCGCCCATAACTGCACCTACGATCACCGATGCCAAGTCTGTTGCCATATGTGGCAAGTAAACCCGTTCTCAGCGACAGCTACTGCGGAGGCAGAAAAACTGTGTAGAATGCTGTGCCCCAGGGCAAGCTCCCCTAGCAAAAGGTGAGGGTGTAGGAATGTTAGCAGCGCGACCTGCATGGGGCGGGCATTTGTGGTGGACCTGCAGGTCAAGCGTCAGAAATCCTTAACTTCGGCCAACCAATAACTACTACGTTCCTAGTGTCTTGTTGACAACCTCGAACAACCGGATGAAGTTCTCTATAGTGCGTTGGCTGAGCTTCTGGACTGCGTCCGGATTGCGCAGCAGATAGATGGCCGGACGGCCGTGATCAAAGCGATCAACACCCACATGGCGTGCGATCTTATTGACGATCGAATCCGTACCTTGTAGATCCGAGGCCTTAATTGCCGCATTAAAGGAAGCGTTGTACAACTGCAGGTAATCGTCTACGTCGAATAAATCTTCGATGTCCGCCGTTTTAGTATTCGTAATTTGGCCAATTGCGATAAGACGTTTTCCGTTAAGCAATCCCGCTTCGACCACATTCTCTAGTCTTTGATTAGGTTTTTTGGCAGAGTCTATTAGCACTGTAACATTGAGGTGCGTGCCGAGGAGAGCCACAAATGAAGGGATGAGGTCGACGCCCCCGACGGGGACCACGGACCAAGCCGGATCAAGGTGGGTGTTGCCGCCTGCTTCTAGGAACGACGAAAGCGTGGACAGGTATACGTAGTCGGAGATACCTTCAACCACAAGGTTATGCTGGTTAACAAAGAGATGCTGGACGAGGTCGTATCCGATTGCGCCCTGCAATGGAAATAACGTGTCCTTATCTGTGGTCAGAATGTCTTTTGATACAGTCGCGCCGGTTGTCCGGCCCTTATCTTCGACAATGCGCACCCGGTGAAGAGCACCGGGCTGAACCATAAACGGTGAGTGCGTTGTGTATATCACTTGACATCGGTTCGAGAGCCGCTCATCAATGAACCGAAGAAAATCACCTTGCGCCTTGGCGTGCAGACCCAGCGCCGGTTCGTCCAGCAAGATAACAATCGGTGTTGCGGAATGTTCGAATTCAGAGAAAGCTGCCAGAAACGAAAAGAACCATTGAAATCCAGCAGAATGTTCGTCGAACGGCAACGATAGGAGGTGCCGGTTGTCCCAAATGCGTATTTTTAGCTCGTGGAGGACGGATTGCTGCCCCTGCGGAGTGGCCTCGGTTCGCTGTGTGATGTCAGGCTGGACCCTTAGTTCTGGGTTCTGACTCCAATATTGCAGGACATCGTCTGTGAGCGCATTGGCGACATTTTCAAGCTCTCTCTTGCGCCGCTCATAATTCGGATTAAGGAGGTAGTCGTCTTCTGCGCCCGCGAGACGCAATAGCCCAAGTGCGGTTAGCTCGGAGTCACTCAGCTTTGATTTGTCCGTCTTCAAAAGTTTACGAATCTCGACGCTATAGGGCAGTTTGCTAAATTCAGAAAAGTAGAAGAAGGTTGGGACTAGCTCTGCAATGAAATCCATGACACTCTTGCGAAAGGCGCCGAGATTTGGCATGGCTTTCACGCGAGCCGCGAGTACCCCCAGTCTGTGTTTCCGGATCTGCGTCAGCACTCCATTTCGCTGCAAGCTCAACAAGACCCTCGAATGTCTCCACTTTCTTGAGTTCTGCCGCAGGGCCGCCTTTTATGCCCGTTGTGGAGATCACATACTGGACAGCGGCTTTCTCATTTGTTTCAAACGTATAGGTGCCGTCGCCATCATATGAGCGTTGAACCGTGATCTGCTTAGATGTAACTGCCCCCTTTCCAAACTTTGCAGCCAAAGTCTTGTGATCCTCGTCAGACAGCTCGAATACTGCTGTAACGGGACAGACATCGTCGAGGTCTTTGCCCTCTTGCCGATGCCTCTTTTCAAGCCAAGCCGGATACTGATCGGGCACCGAAAAGTTGACGTTGGGCCGCGCCGGCTTGAGGCGGTACAGGGCCTGAAGGAAGGTCGTCTTCCCAGATTCATTCTTGCCCACGAGGCAAGTCACCGATCGTCAACGGGCACCTTGCCAGAGTCGAGGATATTGCGGAATAGCTTGATTTCAGCTTCTATGAGTCGCATTTAACTTGTATTTCGCGCTAGGAGCACCCACTGGTCTCACCACAGCTTTCGCACTTGAGGCAGACGCCGTTACGGACAAGGGTGAAGGCGCCGCAGTTGCCGCACGGGTCGCCCTCGTAGCCTTTGAGGCGGGCGATGCGGACGCGTTCGGCCAGTTGAGCGATGGAGGGGGAAGGTGCGACAACCGCGCGCGTAGCTGTGAGCTGACCCGGAGCAGGTGTTGCGGTATTGCGGTGTTGCGGTGTTGGGGCCGGACCAGGGGAAGCGTTGAGCGTTGAGCGTTGAGCGTTGAGACCGGAAGCTTGTTGCTGCTCAACATTCCACGCAGGGGAGCCGGTGTTCTTGCCTTCAAACAACGTCGCCTGATCGTCGGGATCGGTGGCTCTCGGCTCTTGGCTTTCGGCTCTCGGTGAGGAGAAGCCTCGAGACGAGTGGTCGCGATGCGCAACCCCCGGCAGGTACGGCCCCGGTTCGGCGACCTCTTCCTCGTCGTGGTACTCCACCACGTCGGTCGAGGGGTTGCCGACGGTGTCGCCGCGCAGGTCCTCGGGCTTGACCTGCACCAGATCATATCGCCCCAGATACGACATGGCCAGCTCGCGGAAGATGTAGTCGATCACCGAGGTCGACATCTTGATGTTCTCGTGCCCCTGCACCGACCCGTTCGGCTCGAAGCGCGTAAACACGAACGCCTCCACGAACTCCTCGAGCGGCACGCCGTACTGCAGGCCCAGCGAGATCGAGATCGCGAAGCAGTTCATCAACGACCGGAACGCGGCGCCCTCTCGATGCATGTCGATAAAGATCTCGCCGAGGGTGCCGTCCTCGAATTCGCCGGTGCGGAGGTAGACCTTGTGTCCGCCCACTCGGGCCTTCTGCGTGTAGCCGCGTCGCCGGCCGGGCATGGTGTGGCGCTTCGAGATGTAGCGGTAGACCATCTTGATAGCAGCTTTCTCGATCTCCGAGTGGCTGCTAGGTATTGGGTATTGGGTATTGGGGTCGGAATCGGATTCGGTGTTGAGGTGTTGCGGTGTTACGGTATTGAGGTCGGAGGTTTCTAATGTGGCCTCCAAAATAGCCGCGGCGGAATCGTCCGCAGAAGCATTCAACGGCTGCGACAGCTTCGACCCGTCTCGATACAGCGCGTTCGCCTTCAGACCCAGCGTCCAAGACAGCCAATACGCGTCGGCCACGTTCTGAAGCGTCGCGTGCCCAGGCAGATTGATCGTCTTGCTGATGGCCCCCGACAGGAACGGCTGCGCGGCGGCCATCATGCGGATGTGGCCCTCCGCGCTGATGAAGCGCACGCCCTTCTTGCCGCACTTGTTGGCGCAGTCGAACACGGGCAGGTGCTCATCCAGCAGATGGGGCGCGCCCTCGATGGTCATGGTGCCGCACACGTACTCGTTCGCCGCATCGATCTGCGCGCGCGAGAAGCCCAGCTCGGCCAGCATGTCGAACGACCAATCGTTGAGCTGCTCCTCCGTAAAGCCGAGCCGCTCCATGCAGAACTCGTCGCCCAGCACATACCGATTGAACACAAACTTGAGCTCGAAAGCGCTCTCCAGCGCCCCCTCGATCTTCTCGATCGCCTCTTGGGAGAACCCCTTGACCCGCAACAGCTCATGGTTGACGCCCGGCGCATCGCGCAGGGTCTTGCGGCCGAGGCAATAGGCGATCATGTCCTCGATCTGCTCGTCGCTATAGCCAAGCTTGCGCAGCGCGGGCGGCAGAGACTGGTTGATGATCTTGAAGTAGCCGCCGCCGGCGAGCTTCTTGAACTTCACGAGGGCGAAGTCCGGCTCGATGCCGGTGGTGTCGCAATCCATGATCAGACCGATGGTGCCGGTGGGCGCAAGGACCGTGACCTGCGCATTTCTAAATCCATGCGCGGTGCCCAGCTCCAAAGCTTTGTCCCAGGCTTCTCGGGCCGCGCGGAGCATCTCCACCGGGCACTCGTCGGGATCGATCCCGACCGGCAGCACCGTCAGGCCCTCATAGTCGGCGGGCGCAGAACAATAGGCGGCCCGACGGTGGTTGCGGATGACCCGCAGCATGTTTTCGCGATTGCGATCGTAGCCGGGGAAAGGCGTTTGCTCTTTGGCCATCTCGGCGCTGGCGGCGTAGCTCTCTCCTCCGAGAATGGCGGTCAGCGCGCCGGCGATGGCGGAGCCTTGCGGACTGTTGTACGGGATGCCCATTTGCATGAGCAGCGCGCCGAGGTTGGCGTAGCCCAGGCCGAGGGTTCGGAATTCATAGCTGAGTCTCGCGATCTCCTTCGAAGGAAATTGCGCCATGAGCACGGAGATCTCCAGCACCACGGTCCAGAGCTTGATCGCGTGCTTGTATCCCTCGACGTCGAACTCGCCGGTCTCCGGGTTGTGGAACTTGACCAGATTGATGCTGGCGAGGTTGCACGCGGTGTCGTCCAGGAACATGTACTCACTGCAGTTGTGGACGACCATACCGTTGGCGACGAAGTGCTGCGTCTCCGGCTCCGTTAGGTCGAAAACGTCCTCTTCTCCGCACGGGATTAGCGAAGCGACCGGATCGAAGAATGAGTCCTGATAGGCCGCTACTCGACGATTGAGGTCGGCCAACTGAGATGCCTTCGTGCTCTCGGGCAAGAAGCCGATCTCTTGCTCGAAGGTAACTCGCGACGAGCGGCTAATGCGCAAGGAATGGATCTGCTGAACTGCGTATTCCTTGATGCCGCCGTGGCCGTCTGGCAGGAGAGCCGTGGTGTTCGCCAGCGGCCGCCGGTTTTCGTAAATCTTCGCTTTGATTCCGAAGCCTAGAAGGAGAAGCTGGACCTGCTGAAGTAGGACAAGGCTCGTGCTGTCTAATGCTACGTACTGCGACTTGTCGCCGTAATTCGCCACCGTACCGTCGGTGGTAAATAGTGCTTGTAGAAGAGCGGCCTGACTCTCGCGGTCAAGGCTGTAGACGGCGTCCGTCAGAGCCTTCAGTGCGGCGCCGCAATCGAGCGTGGCGTACTGACGAAGAGCCTCGAGGACCGGCTTAACCGAGGTGCCAACGCGTAGACCCGTCGGTGTCTTTTGCGTGGTGGCCGTTCGGGTGGATCGGCCATCGATCGCCAACGCCTCTTTGGTCGCCTCGAGGTTTGTTCGAAGTCGTTCGGCGAGCGCGGCTTCCTTCGCGCCAAGCGTGATGAAGAGGAAGTCTTGCTCCCCGCCGGATGTAATGCAGCCATCGCCGAGCGAAGCCCCGATCAGCTCCGCAAGTTCTCTCGAAATGGAATCCTTACCAAAGCCTGGCCGCTCGAGAACCACCACGTCATCGAGGGTCAGCTCTGCCGCGGGAACGTCACCTCGGTTGGCAGTGAGAACCCGATGGTCCGCCGTGAGCTTGAGGCGGAAACCGGACGCGGTTCGGAGCTCCAAGACCGGCTTGTGTCCCGTCTTCCAAATCTTGGTCGCCTTTGATTTGCGGCCGTGCCCGTTGATAACTTCGGCCTGCTCTCCGACCAGGTCCTTGATGCGTCGGTAACCATTGCCCGTAGCGACCAGCGTGTCACCGGTGACGCACGGATTACTTGCGTTGATGCGGCCATCGGCGGGGCAGGTGTGCCACTCGTTGATGGTCGAATCGTATTGGATGCCGGGGTCTGCGCAGGCCCACGCAGCATTGCAGATGTCGTCCCAGAGCTCCCTCGCTTTGAGGGTCTTGGCGGGTTTGTGGGAGATGCGGTGGGTGAGAGTCCAGTCGGCGTCCTTTTCGACCGCGTCAAAGAACTCGTTGGGGATCCTTACCGAGTTGTTCGAGTTCTGTCCCGAGACGGTGTTGTAGGCCTCCGACTCGTAGCCGGTGTCGTAGACCGGGAAGTCGATCGCGGTATAGCCCTGCTCGGCGAGCTGGATGACTCGCTGGATGTAGTTGAGCGGAATATTGGCCGTCTTCGCTTGGGCGATGGCGGCGCGGAGGGCGGGGTTGTTCCTAGGGTTGCAGTTGGGTATTGAGGTGTTAAGGTCTTGAGGTGTTGGGGCCGGACCATCGGCTGCGTCTTGCTCCGTAACACCGGAAGACCGTAACACCGTAACACCGTCTTCTGCGAAGCACGCCTGCATGATCCGGTTGAGGTGGAAGTTATTCATCGCCGAGCCGGTGACCAGCGCGGCGACCTTCTGCTCCTCCTTAACCTTCCAGTTGATGAACTCCTCGATGTCCGGGTGGTCGAGGTCGAGGCACACCATCTTGGCGGCGCGTCGCGTCGTCCCGCCCGATTTGATCGAGCCCGCGGAGCGATCGCCCACACGCAGGAACGACATGAGGCCGCTTGATTTGCCGCCGCCGCTCAGCTTCTCATTCGAGCCGCGGACCTTGCTGAAATTGGTGCCGACGCCCGAGCCGTACTTGAAGATGCGGGCCTCACGGGTCCAGAGGTCCATGATGCCGCCCTCGTTGACAAGGTCGTCCTTCACGCTCAAGATGAAGCAGGCGTGAGGCTGCGGTCGCTCGTAGGCGTTCTTGCTCTTCTCGACCTTGCCGGTCTTAGGGTCGACATAGTAGTGCCCCTGCGCAGGACCCGTGATGCCGTACGCGTAGTGCAGGCCGGTGTTGAACCACTGCGGACTGTTCGGCGCGGAGATCTGCCTCGCGAGCATGTTGCAGAGCTCGTCGTAAAAGGCTTGCGCGTCGGCTTCGGAATCGAAGTAGCCGTGTGTCTCGCCCCAGTGCCGCCAGCATCCCGCCAGGCGATGGAAGACTTGCCTCGAGTCAGTCTCATGGTCTGCTTGCGCGGGGGTATTGAGGTATTGAGGTGTTGAGGTATTGGGGCCGGATCCGGAAGCGTTGAGCGTTGAGCCTTGAGCGTCGACTTCGGACTTCTTCTTTCCAGTCGCCTGTCGCCCGTCGCCCTTCGCCGCATTCCCGTTCAGCCCCGCCTTCCTAAAGTATTTCTGCGCGAGGATGTCGGTGGCGACCTGCGACCACTGCGCGGGGACCATCACGTTCTCCATGAGGAACACGGTGGAGCCATCGGGATTGCGGATCTCGCTCTTGCGCGGCTCGAACGGAATGCCCTCGTACGGGGACTGGCCAGGTTTGGTGAAATAGCGGTTGATCTTCATGGTCGTGCAGGTGTTGCGGTGTTACGGTATTAAGGTGTTAAGGCAAAGGCGGTACGCGGTCAAAAATTAAGCTTGGAGGGGCGCCTCCTCGTTGTCCGAGTCCATATCCAGGCGGCGCTTTTCCGGTGATAGGCCAGACGGCTGAGAGTCGCGCATTGAATCAAGAATGTCCCGGAAATCTGCGAGGGTTTGGAATTCCAGATACACGCTGGCGAAGCGAACGTAGGCTACGGGATCGATTGCTTTGAGCTCCAAAAGGATCCGGCCGCCGATGGCCTGGGTCGGCACCTCGGTCTCGTATTCCTCAAAGAGATCGCGCTCCACTCTTTCTACGGCTGCTTTGAGCTTTTCGACCGGGACGGGGCGTTTTCTGCACGCGATCAGGAGCGATCGCATGCATTTGTCCCGCTCGAATTCCTGGCGAGTGCCGTCACGCTTGACGGCATAAAGGCGGGGTAGCTCGGGGTGCTCAAAGGTGCTGAATCTGCGGCCGCATTTCAGGCACTCTCGGCGACGCCGGATGGCGTCCCCTTCCC
>JAXDKF010000132.1:0-3318 GCA_034667265.1 Fimbriimonadaceae bacterium | reverse complement strand
ATGCACGACGGAAAAGACTGTGTTGGGATCGACGCGTCGTCGGTCGGGACGGTCGTCGTATCCTTCACTTTGACCGCGTAAAGGTAGGTGTATTCGTTGGTCGCGTTCTGCCCGATGTGCGTAGAGCCGAAGTAGGCGGTCGCTCCTTCAGGCGTGAACGTAGGCCCGTATTGCGGAATGATGTTGCCTGGGTAGTCCGCGCTCGGGTTCTCGTTCGGAATGATCTCTCGCCACAGCAACGCTCCGGTTGTGCTGAACGCCTCGATGTATCCTTCGGCGCCATAGGTCAGCTTTCCGTCCGCTACCAGGACGGTGTTCTGCGGATCGGCCTTCGGCGTATCGTGGATCGTCTCGTCCGTGTAGCTCCACTTGACAGTTCCGTTCTGATTAAGCGCAAAGACGTGGCCCAGATCACGCACCACATAGATCGTGCCATCGGGACCCACGCGGGGCGCGGTGATTTCGTTGCCGGCCCCAAAGGCGTTCCAACGGAACGTGCCGTTGCCTGTGTAAGCGAGGAGGTCGTTCGACCAGTTGGTCGTGTAAACGTCTCCATTCGTACCGGCCGCGGTGTCCACGTTGTCGCCGCCAGGCCCAACCGCTTTAAAAACCAGCGAGCCGTTGAGCGTCAGGCCGAAAGTGGCTGGCTGCGGATCGACGGTGTATTGGTCCACGCCCACGTAGACGTGGCCGCTTCCGAAGGTCATGTTCTGATTGATCGGCCCGTACTCGTTGACCGGCGCGTGGCTCCACCGAATAGTGCCTGCGGGAGTGAGCGAGAGAATTCCATGGCCGCCTTTGACGCTGGAAGTTGTGAGATAGATGTTTCCGTCAGGGCCCACGTTTGGGCCGGCTAGCAGCCATCCGTTGCTCGTATCGACAAATCTCCATTTCACGGTGCCGTTCGGGTTCACGGCGGTTGCTCCGCCATCGTTACCGACGTAAATCGTGCCGTCGGCGCCGACAGAAACGAGCGAGCCGAAGAAGCCCACGCCTCGGGCGATCCACTTCAGTCCGCCATTGCTGTCGACCGCGTAAAGCCGGCCATAGGTATCGCAGACGTACACGGTTCCGTCCGGGCTCACCGCCGCGTTGCCGGAGGTGTAGGGAGCGTCCACCTTGAACCGCCAACGAATCCTGCCCGTGGATTGATGGTCGGTGACATTGAGGGTGAAAGATGGCGAGGTCCCGCTCGCGGTGGTGACTTGGATGAAGTCGGCGCCGATCCTTGCCGCTTCCGGCACGTACGCGGTGATTTGCCCGCCGGTCCACTGAGTCACAAACGCGGCAACGCCATCGACAAGCACGGTGCCTTGCGTCTCACCGAAGTTGGAGCCGTAGATCCTCAGGCGGCCGCTACGCACGATGGTGGGATCCGAGACGCCTGAGATCGTCGGCCCGCCAGTCAGCGTGCCATAGAGATCGAACGATCCATCTTCCTGCTTGCCAAACTGCTGCTGGGAAACCCAGCCACCGCCCCCTACCAAATCTCTCGTGACGCCCATGGCCCCCGAGATCGCTCCTGAGTTGCTCGTTCGCCAGTACCAGCCCTCGTCGGTCTGGAGTTGCACGGTGACGAAGTGCTTGCCGGTCGCGCTGAAGGGAGCGGGTAGTTTGACGTCGACGATCCCCATGTCGGGCGTGATCGAGAGGCTGGCCCCCTTCGGGATCCACTGCTCGTACTGCTTTGTGCCCGGCAAGCCGTTGGACCAGGAATAGAAGCGGACCCACGCGCCCCCGATCGGCGGCAAGGTCGTTGAGAAATAGTTCTGCCGCTCCCCTCTGACGACCACACGGTCGATGCTCGCAACGAGATTAAAGTCGTCGCCCGCCTCGCCGTTTACGCTCGTGCCAGTGAGTGACTCTTGGCTGGGGCCGTACTGACTCCAGTTGTCGGACAATTGGGAAACAAGAGGACTGCTGGCGAGGGCGGGGCCGGAGACCGCCAAAGCGCACAGGACGCCCAGGAGAATTGCATGACGCATGGAAAATGGAGCCATGAGAGATCGCTTTTGATACCGAGAATTGGCGCCCCTCTTTAAGGGCGCGGCTCCGATTACTTACGGCGAGCGATCCCCCGGCATTTCTCGACCCGGAGACAAAACCCTAGCGGCCTTACCCGCCGGTCGCGCATTCTCATCCTCAACCAGTGCGAGAGGGTGAACTGGATTGCGCCCACAATTTCCGAGGCTGAGTCATCGCCTAGAAGGCGATGCTACGCAGCGCGCCGCTGTGCGGCGGGTCCTACTACCCTAAGGAACGCCTCGATCACGTCCGGATCGAACCAAGAACCGGCCAGCGACCGGACCTCGCGGATCGCATCCTCCACGCTCCATGCTTTCTTGTAGGGGCGCTCGTTGATGAGCGCGTCGTATACGTCCGCCACCGCCACGATCCGTGCCTCCAGGGGAATATCTTCGCGGGCAAGCCCGTCCGGATAGCCGGTGCCGTCCCATCGTTCGTGATGACACCGTGCGATCGTCTCAGCCGTCTGGAGGAGCGGCGACTTGCTGTCCGCAAGGATGCGCGAGCCGATCTCCACGTGAAGCTTGATCAGCTCCCTTTCCTCGGGCGTCAGCTTTGAAGGTTTCAGCAGCGTGGAATCCGGGATTCCGACCTTGCCGAGATCGTGAAGAGGTGTCGCAAGCCGAATTCGGTCTGTGGTTTCGGCGCACATACCCAATTGCTTTGCGATCTCGGCCGCAAGCTGGGCGACCCTAAAGGTGTGTTCGCCGGTGTCGTCGTCACGGTACTCCGCGGTCCAGGCGAGCTTCTGCAAGATCTCGAGGCGAGATTCCTCCAGCTCGGCCGTGCGCTCCGCGACCATTTCTTCCAGGATGCGGTTTTGATCCCGGGTCCGGAGATACATATGCCGGGCTGCCAGGAAGTTCGCAACGCGCAAGGAAATCTCCGAGAAGTCTCCGGGCTTGGTCAAAAAGTCGTTTGCGCCGGCAGCGAGTGCGCTATTTCGCGTCTCGGGGAATCCGTCCGCCGTGAACACGAGGATCGGCAGGAAGTCGTCTGGCCCGCAGAGCTCGCGCACCTCCGCCAAGACTTCTAATCCGTGCTTCCCCGGCATGTGCAGGTCCAACATGATCAAATCGGGGCCAAACTCTCGCACGATCGGCCGCACCGCTAAGGGATCGCTGATGCAAAGCACGTTCGAGTAGCCCGCGAAGCCCAGCATGACCTCAACCAACTCCAGGTTGGCCGCGTTATCGTCCACCACGAGGATCTTTGAATGAGGGTGCTTGACTGACATGCTTGGCTGACCGAAATCCCGAGCTCGCCCGTAGCAGGCGGAGGCTCCCATCACAT
>JAXDKF010000131.1:0-8611 GCA_034667265.1 Fimbriimonadaceae bacterium | reverse complement strand
GACCCTGCTCGGCGAGCACGACTGGACCCACCGCGACCACGTGGCGACCGCCGCCTATTACTGCCTAACCGACCCGGACTGCGCTGCGGACCGGATGCGCGCCGGTATCCAGGCTCTTAACAAGGCTCGGGGAGTCGAAACGACCCCCACCGGCGGCTACCACGAAACGCTGACGATTGCGTGGACGCGAATCATTGCCGGCCACCTCCGCAATTCCCAGGCTGCGTCTAACCTGGACAGGGTGAATGACGTGATCGCATCCTTCGAGGACCGCAAAACCACCCTGCGCTACTACTCGAGAGATCGCATCATGAGCCTAGAAGCCCGGTTCGGGTGGGTTGAACCGGACTTGGAAGCCTTGCCATAGCAACCGCAAATTAGAGTTCCGCTACACTCTGCCCGCGCGTCAGTGCACAATGGATAGCAGGATGTATATCGCTCTTATTTCCCGATCTCGGCGTGGCCTCATGTTGGTCGCGCTGTGCCTTCTGGCTCTTGCGCCCCTCAGCGCATTCGCCCAATTCGACATCAATAAGCTTTACGGCAAAAACCATGCGCAGGTCATGAAGATGCTCGGCAAGCCGCTCGAAACGGCCGGCAAGCCGATCAACTACGCGACCTTTAAGATGCCCGGCACCATCTATGCCACGGTTTGGTACTTCTTTGACACAGGCATTGTCAGCAAGGTGCAGATTGGCAGTCCCGCAAGCGACCGCGACTACGAGAAGCAGCTGAAGAAGTTCGGCCTAAGCATTGGCCCGAATCCGAGGCCTTTCAACGTTCTGCCTCCGGCGATTTCGCTGCGCAATCGCAACGCCGTAGTAGGGCTCCCCTGGAGCACGGTGTTCGTGAGCTACCTCTACGCAATGCCCTTTAAGGCGGAGTTCCTCGCCTACTGTAAGGCGAAAGGACTTGAGCCCACCAAGACCTGGTTCTGGACCATTCAGACCACTAGCCGCAAGACCGCAGGTTCCAAAGCTGCGATTGGCGGCTAGCTTTTCAGCGGCGTCCCATTGGCATTTGCTGGGGCGCCGCTGTTCGTCTCACTTGATCCAATCGACCCTTTAGCATGGACACCGCATGCGTGAGGACCGTTGGGCTGGATTGAATCATCATCTCCAACTCCAGCTCGGCGGTTGCTCCGCCTCCGGGTGCTTGCAGGATCAACGGGTTTGGGCCAAAGATCGTCAGCCGTTTCATTCCAAAGGCTTCCTCGATCACGCCGTTAGGTCCGGGATTTAGGATCGCTTTGCGTTCGCCTTCCGCCGTGTGCCAGATCGCCTTTCGTATCCACACGTGGCAGGGGGTCTGGTACGGGTCGACGAAGATCTCCGAGCCTGCGGGTGCGGCGATCGGCGCGCGGAAGCTTTGCCACGTCCCCGTGGGGCTGTATTTCTCGATGTAGCTGTTCGAGGCGGGCCCTTCCCGCCAAGAAAAGATGAGCTGTCCTGCTGGAAGGAGTATGGGTCGCGCCATTTTGCTCATGCGGCCCCACTCATTCCAGAGAGCGTCGACTTCTTCGTCGAATCGGCCCTGATTGAGCCCGGCTGTGTCGTTGGCGGCGCGCAGAGCGACGTCGTAAGTCTTCCCCACGACGGCCGGCCAGGTCTTCAAATCGTCGAGCGTGTAGCGGTTGTGGCTCCATTCGGGCTTGACGGTTGCGATCGCGGCCGCGGTCTGCTCTGGGGACGGCTTCCAACTGACCAGCGTGTTTGTGATCTGCTCGATCGTGCGCGCGGGATTCTCGAGGAAGCCCTCGTACGAGACAACGACTCTTGGGGAGCCCTTCGTTTCTCGGAGCGCGGAGAGCGTGTAGTGGATCCAGAGCCCCACCGTGTGCTCTCCGATGGGTGGGTGCAGATTTCGCACGCCCTGCGGCCCATCGAGTCCCCATTTGGTTTGCCGAGCGATTTGAGAGGCGGCGACGCTAAGCGGATGACGTACGCAGATCGCGTATCGGGGCGTGATTCCTTCTGCCGCGAGCGCGTCCTTGTAAATGGGCACGAGGCCAGTCGTGCCGGGCTCTTTCCAGCCCCACTGCGCCTGGCCCGAGAACTTTGCGTTTAGCAGTGCCCGAAGCTCGTTCACGTACGTCGTTGCGGCTGGGTTCTCGCGCCAATCTTCGGGAAGCCGGTCCACCTGATAGAAGTTCATCCCAAAGACCGCGTAGCCGCGTAGATTGAGCTCCTGCTGGTCCCGGATCTCCCAGTAGCCGCCGAGATTGTTTTCGTTGGGGGGGAAGAAATCGTTCGCTTGGCCCAGGAAAGCGCCGAGCTGCTCCAGCGTGGCCGACAGAGCGGAGGTGCCGCTACGGAAGACGCCGAGGATGATGATGGGTTCGCCGGTAAGGCTCATGGAGTGCGTCCAGGGACAGATTTGAGTCTGGGGAGCCTGCAAATCATACCTTTGCCCCGCCTCCTGAATACGGAGGGCGACGGCGACGCCCAAACAGTGCCTGAGGCCGCAACCCTGAACGCCTAGAGCCGAAGGACTTATTACCCAAAGCCTTGAGCCCTAAGCCAAGAGCCCCTTAATAATGCCAGTCGAGGTCCAAGGCTTCTTTCGCGTGCTTCTCGATGTACTCGCGGCGAGGCTCCACCTTGTCGCCCATAAGCCGTGAGAACATCGCCTCGATTTCCATTTCATACTGGCTGTCGAGCTTGACCTGGAGCAGCTTGCGCTTGTCCGGCGCCATCGTGGTCTCCTCAAGCTCGTCGGGGTTCATTTCGCCCAGACCCTTAAAGCGCTGGACCTGGATGTTCTTCTTCTTCATCCCCTTGATGATGGTGTCGCGCTCTGCCTCGTTCATCGCGTAGTGGCGCTCGTTGCTGCCCGCCTTGATGACATACAGCGGCGGTTGGGCCAGATAAACGTTGCCCGCCGAGATCAGCGGCTTCATGTAGCGATAGAAGAACGTGAGGAGCAGCGTACGGATGTGCTCGCCGTCCACGTCCGCGTCCGTCATGATGATGACCTTGGCGTAGCGGAGCTTTGTGATGTCGAACTCGACTTCCCGCTCCCTCTTCTTGTCTTTTCCGTTCATGCCCGCCAGGAGGTAAGCGGGCTCGGCCTTGGCCTTTCCGTTCGGCTTGGCGCCTTCTTCTTCGGTCATGTCGAGCGGTTCTTGGTCAATTTCGTCGGCCATCGCGCTGGTGGACCGGCCCAACGTCAAGTCGATGCCAACGCCCAAAGCTGCGATCAACGATTTGATTTCTTCGTTGTCCAGCGCCTTGTCGATACGCGCTCTCTCGACGTTCAGGATCTTGCCGCGAAGTGGAAGAACGGCTTGCGTAACGCGGTCTCGCGCTTGCTTGGCCGATCCACCCGCCGAGTCGCCCTCGACGAGGAAGATTTCGCACTTATCGGCGTCCTTGCTGACGCAGTCGCTAAGCTTGCCGGGAAGGCCGAAGCTGTCCATCGCGTTGCCGCGCCGGATGCTCTCCGCCGCCTTTCTCGCCGCTTCTCGGGCTCTCTGCGCGATCATGGACTTGTCCACGATGCGGCGGGCGATCGGCGGATGCTCTTCGAAGAACGTGGTAAGGCCCTCACCGACCAAAGAGTTGGTGAGACCCTGCACTTCCGGAGTGACCAGCTTGACCTTATCCTGCGAGTTGTAGGACGGGTTTTGGAGGCGGAGGCTGATCACCGCAGTGAGGCCATCGCTTACGTCTTCCGAGCTGAAATTCGTGTCCTTTTCTTTCAGGAAGCCCATCTTTCGCGCATAGCTGTTGATGGCGCGAGTCAGCGCGGCGCTGAAGCCGGAAACGTGCGTTCCGCCGTCCGGGTTGTGGATGTTGTTGGAGAACGCGAGGACGGTCGTGTTGTAGCCGTCGTGGTACTGCAGGGCGACCTCGATCTCGGTGCTCTCTTTGATCTTTTTGAAGTAGACGACCGGGTGGACCGTCTCCTTTCCTTCGTTGACGTCTTCCACGAGCTGCGGAATGCCGCGCTGGTAGTGGAAGACCTCGTTCAGCTCGGGGTCCTGCTCATCGACATAGTCGAACCGGACTCGTGAATTCAGGTAGGCCAGCTCGCGCATTCGCGTCTTGATGATGTGGTTGTCGTACTCGGTCTCCGTGAGGACCGTCTCGTCAGCCATCCAGTGCTGAGTGGTGCCGGTCTCCTTGGAGTCCTTGAGTTTTCCAATCACTTCGACATCGCCAACGGGCCGGCCCTGCTCAAAGCGCTGCTTGTGGACCTTGCCGTCTCGCTTGACGGTGGTCTCCATCCATCGGGAGAGTGCGTTGGTACAGCTCACGCCGACGCCGTGAAGACCGCCGGATGTCTTGTAGCCGCCGGTTCCCTCGTTGTCAAATTTTCCGCCCGCGTGAAGCACGGTCATGACGACCTGGAGGGCGCTCACGCCCATCTTCTTGTGCTTGTCGACGGGGATGCCGCGACCGTTGTCCTCGACCGACATGGAGTTATCGGCGTGCAACGTCACCAGGATCTTGTCGCAGTGGCCCGCCAGCGCCTCGTCCACCGAGTTGTCGAGGACTTCTTTGAACATCTGGTGCAGACCGCGCTTGCCGTTGTCTCCAACGTACATGCCGGGCCGTTTTCTCACGGCTTCCAGCCCTTCGAGGACCTGGATCTGATCCGCGTTGTAATCGCCAAGCACCTTGCTCGTAAGCTCATCGATATGCTGTAGCTGATCGTCTGCTTCTGGAGTGATTTCGTTTGCCATGCTGATGGTTTTCGACCCCTCGCTTCCTGCCGGTCTTGCGCGCCCATTCCGTAGGCGGCTGGAAGGCTCGATTTGAACCTAAACTATACCTTATATACATACGTCGCTGTGGGCCGCGATATTGCGCCTCCTGAAGCTTAATTGAGTCTGTCGGCTGCCCAAAAGCTGGGTAAGGGAGAAGGCCTTGAACCGCTTATCCACGACGGCCGGTGGAAATCCCATGTTTGGGCCTCGTGGACCTTCATCAAACCGGCCTTTCAAGAAGCTCCACCCGCACATTCTCGAGACCTGGAATTTCGGCCATTGCGGCCAGTACCTCACCGGCAGTCGGCGCTGTTAGGCGGGCATCGATCACAAGAAAGTCCACCGCCTCGCGGCGCAGGATGGCGAGGGCCTCGCTTCCGTCGAATGACGTCAAAACAATGTGGCCTTGGCGCTCGAGGTTGCGCTGGATCAGCCGGACAATGTGCCGCTCGTCGTCGCACACCAGGATTCGCTGCTTTTTGCTCTCAAGCGCTGTCTCCAAGTTGACCTGCGTCCAGGAGTATCGCCCAACCTGCCGCCCCCACGCACCGCATGTCCGCGTTCTCCGCGCCGCGTGAGGCCCGGAACCGCCAATAGCTAGCAGCCACCAGCTAACGAGTAGGAACGCGCCAAAATAACCCAGATGGGCCTTTATCAAGCGGCATTGCGACCGCTGCTCTTCCGGATGGACCCGGAATCGGCTCATGACCTCGCATTCAAGGCTCTCGAAAGAGGCGCCGTCACGGCGAAAGCCTACGAGAACGAGGCTCTTCACCAAACCGTGTTCGGTCTTCTTTTTAAGAACCCGTTGGGTCTTGCGGCGGGCTTCGACAAAAATGCGCGCGCGGTGCCTCATTGGCACAGGCTCGGCTTTGGCCACGTGGAGGTCGGCACGGTCACTTGGCATCCCCAACCGGGGAATCCCAAGCCCCGCCTCTTTCGTCTGCCTGAGGACAAGGCGCTGATTAACCGGATGGGCTTCAATAACGACGGCGCTGAGGCTGTTGCCGAGAGACTTTCGAAGAGCGATAGCCACATTCCCCTAGGCATTAACTTGGGGAAGTCCAAAGTCACGCCATTGGAGCAAGCCGCCGACGACTATCAGAAGAGTTTCCGGGCGATGGAGGCGTTCGGCGACTACTTCGTAGTCAACGTCTCCTCCCCTAACACGCCAGGACTGCGCTCGCTCCAGGAGCGTGGACCTCTTGCCGAGATCTTTTCCGCGCTGCGTGGCGTGAGCGCGGACAAGCCGCTGTTCGTCAAAGTCGCGCCGGATCTGGAGCTCACAGCTCTCGACGAAGTTGTGCAAGTTGCCGCCGAACACAACTTGACGGGCATCGTCGCGACGAACACCACAATTTCTCGGGAGCAGATTCCCTCCGGTCGCACTCATCGCGACGAAGCCGGCGGCCTCTCAGGACAACCCATTTTTGAGATGTCGAACAAGACTCTCGCCCATCTCTATAGAACGGCGCCCAAAGAGATGGTCCTTATCGGGGTAGGCGGCGTCTTCACCGGACGCGATCTTTACGACAAGATCGCGCACGGCGCCCACTTAGCGCAGGTCTACACCGGCTGGATCTATGGCGGTCCGCAAATGGCGCCGAGATGCCTGGCGGAGCTCGCATCCCTGCTGGAGCGTGAGGGAATCAGCGATCTTGCGGAGCTTCGGGGGATGGCGGCAGGCGAGGGCGTCAGGCGCTAGGGCATCCATCGTCCACGTGTCTCCTCACCGATTAGCGCGCAAAGTGTTACAACGGCATGCGCTAGTCGAGCTACTCATCCGACTCCTTGCCGCCGGCACTCCAAGATGGCGCTGTCGGATCGACCGCCGAGTGCTGTCTGCCGCCGGGACCTTCCACGCCGGGCGCCACCGTTTGACCGACTACGGTCTTCGGCCTTTCCGGTGCGGTGGGCTGAATGACAAGATCGTCCGTGTTCTGCAACCGGCGTTCGCGCCCGTGGTCCACAGCATAATCGCGTCCCACATTTTTGTTCGTGCGGCGGGGATTCAGCTTCGTGACCAGGGACGCCAGCATGCTCCAAGGGTAGTAAAAGTGGTCGGTGCCATTCTTAAATGTCAAAACACCATGAGTGATGTGTGGAGCGACCTCGCTCTCTTCTGCTCTACTCGCCGGATATACGACCAGACTGAATCCGTCTACAAACCGCATTTCGAAAATCAACTCGTCCGGGCAGTGGATCTTGTCCTGGTCGATCCACCCGTGCTGTTGAAAGAATTCTTCCCAATTCGCGTTGCCACTGGATTGCGATGAGCCACCCATCATCCCCTTGCGGGCTTGGCCGTCCGCGGCGGATCCATGGCCATCAGGACTCGTTTCTGTCGACATTCTCTACCTCTTGTGAATACGTTTACGCGGCCACCAAAAGGGCCGCGCCTGACCGCCATTGTAAGGGGTCGCTATCCATCTTACAAGGGCTGTAGTCGCAATGACGCGATGTTACTGATACGTGTTCATGGCCCTGCGGTGTTAGCAGACACCATGGGCGCGGAGCTTTCTGCTCAAAAGATGACGTTCAACAAAGCTCTGAAGTTAGATTGAACCTACCAGTCACAATAGTGTTGTGATTTCCGACAAGCTCTCGGTCGATAAGGACATCTCCAAGGCCTGGACGCTGCCGGCCGCCTTCTACAAGAACTCAGGCTATTTTGAGGCCGCCAAGGAGAAGATCTTTGCCCGTAGCTGGCAGTGGTTTGGAGATCGCGATCTGGCCAAAGTGCCCGGCCATCTAGCGCCGTTCACCCTGCTCGAGGGCCTTCTCGACGAGCCGCTCGTGCTCACTCGCGACACCAAGGACCAGCTCCACCTGCTCTCCAACGTGTGCACCCATCGCGGCATGCAGGTCGTGGAAGGCGTCTGCAACGAGCGCTTCCTGCGCTGTCGCTATCACGGCCGGCGCTTCGCGCTGGATGGCAAGTTCCAGTCGATGCCCGAGTTTGAGGGCGTATGCAATTTCCCCAGTCCGACTGACGACTTGCCCAAAGTGCCCTTTGGAAACTGGGGGCCGTGGCTCTTTGCCAACACCAATCCCGTGTGCACCCTCGAAGAGTGGCTGAAGCCGATGGCGGATCGGCTGAGCTGGCTCCCCTTGCACGACTTTCGCTACGATCCCGCGCGTCAGCGCGATTACCTAGTGAAAGCCAACTGGGCCCTGTACCTCGATAATTATCTGGAGGGCTTCCACATCCCGTTCATCCACGCCAGTTTGAACGCGGTGCTCGACTACGGCAACTACCACGTGGAGCTCGACCGCTGGGGCACGCTTCAATTGGCAGAGGCCGCGAGCGGCGAAGACTGTTTCGAGCTTCCGGATTCGTCACCCGATCACGGGAAGAGGATCAGCGCCTACTACTATTGGCTGTTCCCAAACATCATGTTCAACTTCTATCCTTGGGGCTGCTCCATCAACATCGTCCGCCCGCTCGCGGCCGATCTCACCAAGGTCACCTTCATCCCCTACGTGTGGCGCGAGGAGAAGCGGGGGAAAGGCGCGGGATCTGAGCTTGATCGCGTGGAAAGGGAGGACGAGTCCGTGGTGGAGCTGGTGCAGCGGGGGGTCCGATCGAGGTTCTACGATCGGGGTCGCTACTCGGTCGCCCGAGAGCAAGGCGTCCATCACTTCCACCGCCTGATCGCGGATGCGCTAAGTTAGGCTGCGGGCGAAGTACGAGACTCATCGCCCCGTTGCTATAAAGTGTCTAGTGGAAATCCTGTGAACCGAAACGCACCGGCTGCGGGACCTCTTATTAAGTGATTGACTCCGCTAAGGCCGAACTGCTGATCCTGAGGGCCATGCAAGGGGACGACCAGGCGATGGGTGCGGTCGTGCAGCAGTGGACTCCCTGGCTTGAGCGCTCGCTTGCCCAGTGGCTCGGAG